>CAIQIE010000395.1 GCA_903871805.1 uncultured Planctomycetaceae bacterium
GAGGAAGAATTAACGGCCGCCGGCAACTCGCTGGATATCACGATCGACATAGATCCCACAGGCGGCGGTGTGCCATGGTTTGGTACCATCGTATTGCAGCGTCAGGGATCTTCCGGCCATGCGAAGGCCCTGCCAGCCTACCAGCGATTTGGATGGTCTGCAGGTACGACACTGACAGCGAACAGTGACATGTCTGCGATGACGCCGGCGCCTGCGTCCGACAGTGTTACTCACGCGATGCTGGGAGCAGTGATCACCACGCCCGGGACATACACGATCAAAGTGACGGACCGAAGTGCGCGGGGTGTTCCGAATGGGGCTGCGTATAACCTGCATGTGTCACGTGAAGCTCATGTCGTACCGGCAGCCAGCGTAACGAAGCCCGTTCCTGTTCAGGAAAAGCCAGTCGAATCCAGCGTCCTGAGTGGGCAAAATATTGATTCCCAGGACCGCTGGTTTACCCTGACAAATGCTGCAGTTGGAGTAAGCTCTGCGGGGACGCTATTTGCCTCGAACACTGTTCCGTACACGACAATCGAAGGCTCCGGTGATGGTCGACCTGATTATTATCAGTTCACAGTCAGCAGCAGCGATCTGACCAGCGGCTCTCTGCAGGGCTTGATCGACATCGATCGTTTCGTTGAAAGTCGTACCGGAATTCCGCAGACTGGCCTGCAGGTGAGTTTGCAGAAGTCAGGCGGGGCAAACGTCACGCTCGCCAATTACGGCTCCGACGGCGATGGAAATCCGCTGAAACAATTTACGATCACCGAGGCGGGAACCTACATTATTCGCGTGGGGGCAGATCATTACATCTCGTGGAGATCGTTCTTCACGAATCTGATCACGAGGACCATCACGTCCGGCGTGCCCGCCAATACTCAGTACCGCCTGAATCTTTCACTGCAGGGCCATGCAATCAATCAGGAACAACTGAGCCTTGTCGGAAAGTCAATCAGGATTCCGGTCACTGGCGGCACGATTGTCCGTGAAATTGTCAGCTACAACACGAACGGCAGTTACACACTGAACACCTCACTGCCATCGGCCGTCGCCGCAGGGACTTCCTTCGAGTTTGGAATTCCAACGGGCGTCCGAACCGACACCTATCAGGTCGTGCTCACGTCAGCTCCAGCCGCAGGTGAGACTGTGAGGGTGTCTATTGCCGGCGCGAATACAAGAACCTATAACAGCGCCCTGGCATTTGAGACTGATGGAAGTGCCGAGCATAATGTCCCACAGGTCAGCACAGATCCCGCGTCCACAGTTCTTGAGTTCAACACGACCAATTGGAATATCCCCCAGACGGTGACGGTCAGTGCCGTTGACGATTCCTTCGCCGACGGGCAGGACGCACAGGTCTTCGCGGGCATGGATCAGGTCGTGAATCGAATTCGCGGCCCGGTGAATATTGTCGGTGGAGAGCGCGTTGGTGGCGAACAATTCCTGAACAATCCCGTGATGCTGCCGGGTGAGACGAACTTCCCACAGGCAGAGGGTTCA
>CAIQIE010000396.1 GCA_903871805.1 uncultured Planctomycetaceae bacterium
CGATCAGATTTTCAGCCGTTTTTCAGGTGCCCTCTTCGCTTTTTGCCTGACTCTGATGTTGTCGGCATCGCCGTCTCTGAAGGCTCAGTCGCCGTCAGAGTTTCAGCGATTTGAAGTCGCGGCAAAGGAAGGCAAGGTGGCAGGGTGGTTCCGCTGGGCGGTGGACGGTGCCGTGTTCC
Organism: uncultured Planctomycetaceae bacterium; assembly: GCA_903871805.1. GTDB lineage: Bacteria > Planctomycetota > Planctomycetia > Planctomycetales > Planctomycetaceae > SXXK01. The sequence continues at coordinate 180 of CAIQIE010000396.1, forward strand.
CCAGCAGTTCTTCAAAGCTGGTCATTGCCTCGGATGCACGTTGCTCGCTGTATGTGAATGGTCAGCGGATTTTAAAGTATGAGCTGATGAAGGAGGGAGATGGCCCGGTCAGTGCGAAAGCATTCGATGTGCATTCGCTGTTGCGTGCCGGTCGCAATACGGTGGCTGTAGAATTGCAGTCCGAGGGCCCGTCAGCGCGGTTTCTGATTTCCCTGAACTCGACCAGAGATGGCGGGACCGTGGTGCCCGGGGGTCCATGGAAGACGGCACCAGCGCCTCCTCCAGTGGGCTGGCAGCAGACAGACTTTAATGATCGTGACTGGCCAGAGGTCAAACCAACTCTGGACGAAAATGCAATTCGGTTGACTGTCCAGTTGCCAGAGAAAGTGGCGGCCCCCGTTGTCGGACCAAAGGCCAGACGCAGTCTGCCGTTTCAATTCGAAGATGGCGATCACGTTGCTTTTGTTGGCGCGACATTTGTCGAGCGAGCACAATTGTCAGAGCATCTGGAGGCGACTCTGACGGGTATGCTGGGCGACAAACACGTGACGTTTCGCAATCTTGGCTGGAGTGCTGATACCACATTCGCCGAATCTCGAGGGATCTTTGATGCTCCGGCAACCGGCTACCTGCGAATGGTGGAACATATTCGTGCGGAAGAGCCCACGGTGGTGTTCCTCTGTTACGGGCAGAATGAAGCACTGACTTCGGGCATTACACCTGAAAACTATGCTCGTCAGTTGACACAGTTCATCGATGAACTCACGGCCTCCGGGATTCCATGCATTCTGATTTCGCCACATGAGTTGTTTCCAGCCAAAGCGCCGATTCCGTCGCCATCCCGATTCAACTCTAAAATCCGTGTCTATTCCGAAGCCACCGGCAGCGTGGCTCAGTCGCGGCAACTGGCGTTTGTGGATCTGTTTACCGGATTCACAGAGCAGATGCTGGCTCTGGAACATTTGATCGCACCGACCACCGGTTCGACTGCTGACCAGTTTCAGGTGATGGCGGAAAATGGAATGCACCTGACAGATCGAGGCTACGCGGCCGCTGCACTGGTGGTACGCCAGAGACTGCTGGGTGTCGCTGCCGACCAGCCGCTGCTGCAGATCAATCCGGAAAAGAAATCCGTCGAAGGCAGAAATGTGGAAGTGGCCAATGTTCGGTTTGATGCCGGAGGGAAGACTGTTCGTTTTGAAATCCGCGAGACAACCCTGTCACCGCTGCCTTTACTGGTTCAGGTAACAAATGGAACCGCAGGCGTGTCGGGCCTGGAGGACAGTTCCGTGCAGCTAACAGCCCTGCCCGGAAATCCGCAGGCAGCCGGCGGTGAAGTCGCCGGATACATTGCCAACAGCAGTCCTCAGTACGAAGCCCTGCGTCAGGCGGTTCTGCGGAAAAACGAACTCTACTTTCATCGATGGCGTCCACAGAACATTACCTATCTGTTTGGGTTTCGAAAGCACGAACAGGGGAATAATGCTGCCGACATCGCACGGTTTGACCCCTTCATCCGTGACATCGAGACTCAAATTCACGGGTTGCAGAAACCAGCATGGCGCGAAGTGGCTCTGCAGCTTGCCAAATAAGTCAGCGCAGCTCACGGTCTTTTTCATTCGTTGTTTAGCCAAAGGGCCGACATTGCAGGATCTCAGAAGGTACAGCAATTGCCGGTCGTCGAGGCCTGCAATTCGCTGGCCTGATTTGATTGGCTGCGTCAAACCCGGCAATCCCTCTGTTTCTGACCATCTTTTCTGACTATCCTTTGCGTTGTTTGGTCCTCTCCCACCAGATGTTCCTGCCGTTGTTTCACTCCGTTGCATGATGATTTTCAGGAGCAATGTGATGGCTTCTGCTGTTGACGATTCGGGCTGTGTTGTTCCGCAGCACGCCGGGCATGCCTTTGGAAATTTCTACGGGCGAACGCGTGAAGGACTGTACCTCGATACCCGCCGCTCGATGCTGAAAGCCGGTATGGCTGGAATTGCGGGGTTGTCCCTTCCCGATCTGCTGAAGTCGCAGACGGCTGCTGCAGATTCCGGCAAACGCAGTACACGCGGGAAAAGTGTGATCCTGTTGTGGATGGCGGGTGGCCCAAGTCACATTGATACCTGGGACAGCAAGCCCGAGCGTCCATGGATCAATCGTGGGCCTTTCGGTGTCACGCAGTCGAAGTTGCCCGGGATTGTGATTTGCGAGCATCTGCCGAAACAGGCTGCGATGCTGGATCGGTTTACGATCATTCGGTCTGTGGATGCGAAGCACAGCAATCATGAGCCGAACATGGTGTTTCAGACAGCCAATACGGCAGCGGAACCGCGTGTGAATCCTGAAGCAGTCCGCTACCCAGCGCTGGCGTCTGTGATCGCCAAACACCACGGCGCGAACCATCCGTCGATGCCTCCGTATGCGGCCTTTATGAAATCCAGGTCTCACCTTGCATTTGCTGGTTATCTGGGAAAGCAATACGATCCTTTTATCTGCGACAAAGCCACAAAGCTGCCCATCTATACCAACGTGGGGGGCGATACGGGGCAAGTCTCTGGCGGTGACTTATTTCAGATGCCGAAGGGGCTCAGCCAGGACCGACTCTCCGATCGCCTGTCGCTGCTGCAGCAATTTGATCACCTGCGTGCGGGGCTTGACCAGGACGGTTCCATGGAAGCTCTGGGAACCTATCAGAAGCAGGCCAGAGAGATGCTGCTTGGTGAACGAGCGCGCGCGGCGTTTGATCTGGAACGTGAAGCTCCCGAGGTTCGGGCACGTTACGGTCGTCACCTGTGGTGTCAGCAGGCACTGACGGCGCGTCGGCTGGTAGAAGCGGGCACTGCATTTGTTACTATTGACCTGAGTTACCACTCGGCCTCGGGAACATGGGACACACATGGCGACAATATTCCCCCCTATGGTGGAATCAGTCGCGGCCTTGGACCATTGCTGCCGCTGTTTGACCATCTGATCACAACCCTTGTGAGTGATCTTGAAGAACGCGGTCTGCTGGATGATGTGCTGGTGATCGCCATGGGAGAATTCGGACGCACTCCCAGTATGGGGACCCAGGACAGCACTGACGGTAGAAACCACTGGCCGGAAGTGATGTCCATGTGTCTTGCCGGTGGTGGATTGCGTCACGGTCAGGTGATCGGAGCCACGGAGAAGGACGGTGGCACCATCAAAGAACGCCCGGTAACACCTGCTGACCTCGCCGCCACCCTGTTCCGATATTTTGACGTGCCTGTTGACGTGCAGTATGCAGATCATCAGGGACGTCCACGGTTTGTTGCTGACGGTGGTCTTCCGATTGCGGAACTGTTCTGAACCCTGAAAGCGGATGTCCATGCTGGTGTTTCGGCAATGCGTCTTTGGTCTTCTACTGTGCATTCCATTGAGAGTCGTCAGCAGCACGTTCGCTGCTCAGGAAGTTTCCAGTCCCCCGGATCGGCAGCAGGTCGAAAGTTTTCTGTCACTTGCTGCCATGGCCGCAGAAAATGGATTCGCTGAACTAAGTTTCTCGGCAGTCCGAAAGGCGTTGGGTGCAGGACCTCCGGAATTTGCAAGGCGGCCGACCATAACGGCACCGCAGATGCCTGCCGGAACAGATTCCCTGTCCCTGCGACGGCTGCCTGTTTCGCTCCATTCACTGGTAAGCCTCTGGCAGGCAAAAAGCTTTGACTCGGCAGCGATCTCTGAAACTCTGCAGGCGATCATCCTTCCGGAGTCCCTTCCCGACCGAGTCTTTCGATATTGTCTGGAGCCGGATACAACGTCGCCTGAGACCGCCGTGGCGGAGCGTTCTGTAGGGCTGCTTTGGCTGAAATCGTCTGTCCTTGCCGGCAGACAACAGCAGTGCCTGCAGACTCTGGAACGCCGCCTGTTGTCTCGTGAATCCGCTCTGGACGCGAACATCCTGATCCTGCAACTGGCCGCGGAAATTGCTGATGCGGAACTGCAGCAGATCTGTGTAAAGAGACTCCGTGAGTACCCTGAACTTCACCCAGGTCCATCGCAGATTGCCGTGCTTGTTCAGTTGCTAAGTTCGCTTCTGAATACCAGCGATTCGCAACTTCGTGAACTCAGCAGGAACGCCCTGGACAAAGTAATTCCTGCGGGCCGCGGCCAGACATTTCCTGATCCATACCGCACGCTGCTGCGATCGACCTCACTGGACCTCGCGGCAGAAAGACTCGGCCATGGGCAAACGGAAATCGCAATTCAGTTGATTTCCGCGGCCGACTGGTTTGCGGAACAGGTACCCGTGAAAGATCAGGATTTCTCTCAGGTGCGACAACTGCTGCGTCATCATGAACAGGTCGCACGCCTTCTGCTGACCGTCGGCACGCTGGAGCAGGCCGCGGACAGGCTGAGAATGATTCGCGATCTTCAGCAGGAATTTTCAGTTTCTGAGCCCATGGGTATCATCACCGACAGTGTGTTTGCATTCAGACCCCTCTCTGCCGATGTTCGCTTTGAGATCCTCGCTTCTCAGCTGGTCACAAACAGTTCCATTCCAATAGCCGCCGCCGGATTTCAATGGGCTCCCACAACACCGCCCCCGGATGTCCAAAGTCAGCTTCCGGAACAATTGCGGGCGCGCTGGTTTCCCGGCGAAGACGGGGCAACGTTCAGGTTACCGGAACACCCCCTGCTGATGCTGATTGATTCTGCGATCGAATGCGGCCGACTTGATCAACTCAAAGTCAGGCTGACAGAACTTTCGAATCAGGGTCATTGGCCAGCTATGTATGGCCTCGTCTGCCTGCTTATGAAAACAGGGGCACATGAGGAGGCAGACACGAGGATTCGGGAACTCTTCAAAATCAACCCCGTGGGCTCCCTGACCACAGGGGATACAGAATCGCTGCTGCTGAGCGAAATGCTGCGAACATCGCGGTATCGGGAATCAGCCCTCAGACGAATGCTTTCCAGAGAAATCCTGCCCCGACTTCGCCTTTCGCAAAGAAACTCCGCAGCCCTCGCGGCAGCAATGGCGCCAGGCCCCCCTGAAAGTCCTGGCAAGGAACCTGCAGCAGCGGTACCGACGGTGCCCACCCGGTTACACTGGCTCTCAGATGACTCCATTCCCGAGCGACTGGCTGTCGAGGCTCCTCAGTCCGGACAGGTAACGCAGGCGTTGATTTCCCGGACAGGCGGCGGACGTGGTACCCTGTGCTTTCCATGGCCCCTGTCAGGTGAGTTTGAATTCTCGTGTACAGCGGTGACTGCAACCGGACCTTTCGGGGGACTCGGCTACAATGGCATCTCGATTGCCGGGGCAGAATCTGCTCGAATGGTTCGCACAGAGCCCTGGGGAAACCATGCCCCGGCACTTCGCAGCATTGCGTTTCTGTCCCCCGAAAAACCGGTTCAACTTTCGATAAGGGCAACTGCAGATCAGCTTCTGTTTCTCCTCGACGGTCACCCTGTAGAAAACGTCTCACGCAGGACCGGACATTCTGAGGTCCCCTGGCTGTTTCTGACAATGAACGGTCCCGGGGCCGGCTACTGGACAAATTTTCAACTCACGGGAACCATTCAAGTGCCTCGTGAAGTCCGGCTTTCCGAAGCGGACGATCTGCGTGGGTGGAGCAGTCGTCTGGTACAGCAAACGCAGCCGGAATTGAGGGCCAATCTGCCGGAAAGTCGTCCGCCCGCCACCCCGAGCAACAGGCCCGGCGGCGGCAGGGCAAAGACTGATTGGTATTGGGACGCAGGCGTAGTGACTGGACGACGAAATCCCAGCGCGGCGATCGCGTCGGGGTTCGCAGACGTGGCCGCAGCGCAGACCGAGATCGGACTGCTGCAATACCAGCGCCCCATGCTGGACGGCGAGACGCTGGCATGGGAATTTGAATATCTGCCGGATTCGGTGGAATCCAGCCCCGCACTGGGACGCCTTCTGCTGCAGATTCATTCCTCGGGAGTTCAGAAAAGGTGGCTCCCCACACAGGCCATGGAACGATTGCTGCCGGCTGTAAACTCGATGGACTTCCCCGAAAAGGAATCGCAGACATTCCCGATTCGGACAGGATGGAACAAAGCCTCGCTCAAAATGCATTCAGGAACCGTCACACTGACACTGAATGATCAGGAAGTCAGTGTGGCAGCGATTCCACCTGACGGCGACACCCGTCCTGGGCTCTTCTACAATCGCGGTCGTACCGAGGCCAGGGTACGGAATATTGTTCTGAGTGGCCCCTGGCCTGAGACGGTAACAAACGCGGACCTGAATGAACTTCTCCGCAGTCAGCACGCTTCCGAAGTTCCGTCCATGGCACTGTCCACTGCGGCGGAGAGTCGTCTTGATTTGCCTGCAGAACTGCCGTTTCTGTTGACTGCAGCAGAGACAGCGAAACGTCTGGTCGCAATGGATTCGAATTCCGCTGTTGCAGAAGCGATGTCATGGGTCTTTCCGGCCTCGGGGGCCCCCATTCGGATGTATGCGGCACCGGCTGCATGGCTTTCCGGCGATCAACCCACGGCAACTTTGCAGAAGGACAGTCAGTTTCCCGAGATAATTCATTCGCCGGCGCTGGAGCTGTTTCGACAGTGCAGATCGCCGGGGCAATTTGCGGAGATTCGGGCACAAATTGAAAAGCGACCGGCCCTGACACAGCAGGAAGCATATGAACATGACGCAATGCTGACACTGCTGGCGATTTACGGGAATGAACCGGAAGCTGCGACGCGATTGCAGGCGCTGACGCAGCGCACAGAAAATGCAGTGGCCTCCGCAATTTTTCCACCATGGTCCGCGCTGACCGTCGCGCAGGCTGCTGCCGGCAATCCTGCTCTGCGATCGGAGGCCCTGCGTCTGCTGACAACACTAAACTTTCCCGCGGCCGATGCGATACCATCGCCAGAGCCCTGCATCGCATGTTCTCAAACACTCCTGTCGTTGCTGCGAACTCTACAGTCTGCTGACGCCAACGGCATGTCGCCGACAGCCGTCCTGCAGCCACTTGCCGCATGGATCCCGCTGCGACTGACCACGGAATCCGTCGCTGACAGGCTTCCTCCGCCTCTGTGGCTTCAAAGTGCGGACCGAATCATCCAGCATGTCTCGGGGACCTCAGTGGACCTGATCTGCTGGCCGCAGCCACTAACAGGCGACTTTACAATGACGTGTACGGCACTGCCTGTTGATGGAAAGTATCCGGTCCCCGGATATGCAGGGGTGCTGTGGGCAAGTTCGCCTGATGGCCACCAAATCCACGAAGTTCCGATTGGACGAGGAGCTTTTTTTTCGGAAATTTTGCGGCGGCCCGCAGAACCGTCCCCGGCCAGACATTATCGAATGCAAATGCGGGCACGGACGCTGACGCTGGAAATCGACGGTCAGATCGTAATGACTCGCCCCGTACCCGCGAACGCTGCTCCGTGGCTGGTATTTCAGGCCTGTGACCTTCCCGGTGCTCAGATTCAGCAGTGTGAAGTCACAACGACGGCTCCGACAACGACCGAAATTCTGATCGATACAGGCAGAGAACTGAGTGGCTGGCGAAAGCCGTGGTTTTCCATGGACGCCGCCGCCGAACCTGGTTCCGGTGGCCTTGAAGAATGGAGATCGTCGGAAGCACGCCTTGAGGGCACACTGCAGTCCCAACTGAGTGGCACGCATCAGCCGAGCCTGATTCAATACCTTCGCCCCCTCCCTGTCCGAGCCAGTCTGACCTATGCTTTCTTTTTCGAACCAGGGCGCAAACTGGTGCATCCTGTGATTGGGGACGACATCCTCGAATTGCATCCGGAATCCGGAATCCAGCGACGATCCCTGAGCGATATGGCCGGTAACATCCGGGCCGAGCAGACGGTCGCCAAACCGCCAGAAAGCGCACCAGCATCATCAGCCCTGCCATTGCGTCCAAATGACTGGAATCAAATGCAGCTTGTCGCCGAGGCAGAGAACATCGTGCTGGTGCTCAACGGCCAGACTCTTGGAACATTCCCGGTTTCTGTGAAATCCAGCCGCGTTTTTGGCTTGTTTCACTGGAGTGACCAGACGGCGGCGGCGGTTCGTGATCTGACATTGTCCGGTGACTGGGGCCAACCCTGAAGTTGACTCGCAAGATCAGCTGTTGAGTCAATGTCTGTCACAGGAAATCAGGTTGATCAGCAGCGGGCGCGGATATGTCTGGACCCCGATACCGACGCTTTGCGGCTGACGGTGCTGCCTCCCTCGCTTCCATGTGCCCGGGATACGAGCGATACCGCAGTGGAATTCGCGCTGGGCCAGACATGAGCCGCCAATTTTGAAGTCGCATGGTACTGTCGCATTTATCAAGCCGCTCTGCCCGCGGGAGTCCCCCGTTACTGTTCATGAAACCGCAGGCGCACTGGGAGCGTTTACCCGAGTCCCGCGGACGAATGCACACTGGGGCACAAATCGGCGAGACTCCGGCACTTCGGCGGAACCGTCTGGCTCCATCCGGAAGACCGTCAGGAACGCGGGTTGCCCCTCAGTGATTGTCGACGCTTCCAGGCCCAGCAGTCGCGTCGGGTTGAATGAAGCCAGTGTCCATGCATCTGCCAGCGGCACCTCGCAGGACTGATGAAACCGCGCGACGCACTCCCCAGTCGTGGCTCCGGAACCAGCCAGAAACTGCGTTTGTCCCGCGACCACATTACGTCCGTCGGCTAGCACTTCCACATCCACTGCCGGAGTGGTGTAGCGTCCCGGAGGACACCCTCCGAAACCAGAGACGTCCGACGTCAGGATCAGGCGATCCAGTGTCTTGCACCGCAGAATACACTTCAGCATCGGCGTCGGCACATGCCAGCCGTCCGCAATCACACTCACCGCAAGTCGATCATCGGCCAACTGAGGCCAAAAGACATTGTCATGACGTGGAATCATTCCGGCACAGCCATTGCCGAGATGCGTTCCCAGCCGAGCTCCTCGCTGAATGGCTTCAGAAATGGTTGCTCCATCGGCGGCCGTGTGTCCAAGGGCGATCACAATGCCGCGTTGAACCGCTGCCGGAATCAAATCCAGAGCACCAGGCGCCTCGGGCGCCAGCGTGACCAGTTTCACAAGTCCGCCCGCCGCCGTTTGCCAGCGTTCCAGTTCCGACCAGTCTGCTGCGCGAACATGCGCGACCGGATGAGCCCCACGGGGACCGTTGTCCGGTGAAATCCATGGGCCCTCCACATGACAGCCGCGAATCATGTCGCGAACCAGACCGGAACGCTGCGTGGCAAGAAAAATTGTTCGCAGACCATGCTCAATTGCCTCGCACGAGTTCGTAATCAGTGTCGGCAGACATCCGGTAATCCCCAGCTCTGCAAATGCCGTAATGACCGATTCTACCTCATCCACAGTCAGGGATTCACTGCTGAACCAGATCCCGCGGAAACCGTTCAGCTGCAGATCGAACAACCCCGGAGCGACCCAGGGAAGCAGCTGTCGCTCGACCGCCGACATGTCCAGCGGCAGAATTGACTGAATCACTCCATGGCGAATGGTCAGGCGAACTGCAGTGTCACTATCCAGCAACCGGGCCGTCAGAGTTATCATGAATCACTGTATCCTGTCTTTGTCCGGGATTTCCGAATGCAACTACACTTTCCGATGGCTTCCCTACAGAGCGAAGGCACGCCGGTCGTCGGCGCTAAATCAACGGGGCGGAACAACGGCCTCAGCCACGGTCACCTTTGCACCCCGCCGTCTGCAAACTCTAAGAGCCGTGCTCACGATCTGCCAACAGCAGTGAACGCAGTTCTTCGGAACCCGCCGTGAATAATGCAGATGTTATACCGGTCTGCATTCGGGTTTTCCCTGAGACTACGGCATCACGCGCCGGCCATGTCAGACAGTATTCGCACCACATCTGCCGCTGCCAACTCAGGAATCAGAGCCGTGGTGGCAATGCCGGACACAACCCGTGTAATGTTGTGGTCCACGGCATCCGCTTTTCCCCAGACTTCGCCGTGAGCCCGAGTCATATAAACCGACAAAGTGTCATGTCCTGTGCCGGGACGTTCCCCAATCACATGCAGAATCACGCATTGCTCGCGACGGCCACCGAACAGGTCTTCGCCTATCCGGTATCCGGCTCGAACACGTCCGGAAAACACCACAAGCGTTTCCGGAGCCACACGAAATTCTGAGTCTGTGAGTCCCGCCCGCAGGCCGGCAAGCAACGTCTGCAGTTGCTGATCCTTCATTACTGCGATGGCGTTCAGCCCGTCCGATACAACAATCTGGACGTTGTACTGCTCCTGGACCGTCGTCCTGAGTTCACGAAGTCTGCCCGCAGACGCATCCGACAATTGCTCGCCCGATGTGGGGTGCAGAATGTAATCCGTGCGGTTTGCAGAACGGCTCTGCAGGGGAATTGCTGCTGGTACACGGGCCACAAATTCGGAATCCAGTTCTTTCCAGATGCTGATTTTCGCTGCTTTGTAGATCGTCTGAATCTGAGACTGAAGCTGGGGTGCCAATTGAGACGGACTGGCCCCATAACCTTCAGCGAGGAAGACTCCCCGCCCACGTACTTCGGACATCTTCTGGTCCGCTTCAGCGCGAATCTCAGCTTCGGAACGCTGATCTCCCCGACGACGAAGATACTGCAGATAAACCCATGCCGGATCTCCGAAATGCTTCGTCGGACGATTCGATTCGCCAATGATCCCCAGTTCCCTGAAGAAGGCCCACATCCGGTCGTTAACTCGATATCCAAATTTTTCCCGAATGTGCACGTGATCCTGGTAAGCGGTTGTCAGATAGCCAAGCATCGGATCAATACGCGTCGGCAGTGCCATCAGATAGGCCGGATTTGCGGGCATGACCTGATCGATACACCAGCCCAGATCGTCAAGTGAAACGTCCATGTGCAGCGTCGAACAGATATCCAGTCCGATGGTCAGCCCATGCAGCTTTCCCATCGCAATGTCCTCAAGGCAGCAACGCACCAGTTGCTCGCGAGTTCTAAAGACCTCCGGTCCGATAAAGCCGGCCACATCATTCAGGTGCACCCACGGTTGCTGCGTACTTCCCGCTTTCTGCAGTGTGTCGGCCACCAGGAATGTCAAGGCCCTGGCAAATCCGTACTTGCGGGCTTCAAAGATAACCATATCAACGCCGAACCCGTGTCCGTTTGTGAAGTCCGCGCCCTGCCCGGTTTCGAAATAGAGCCCAAACTTTCCCTGTCGAGCGGCGGCGTGTTGCCGCATGCTGTCGACGGAAATGTCAAAGGTTGCATTTGCAGCATCGTTACCCGCGATGCTCTGAAACCAGAGTGCCGTTGAGCCGGGATAACGTCGCTCAACTTCCGCCTGCACGTCAATGTGGGCCAGCACACAGTGTGGCAGCGTCTGTGCCAGGCCAAACGTCTCCAGCACATCCTGCAGCGTCCTTTCGACCGCCATCACGGACTCTGGCTCACTCGACACGGGATTCGTTCCCAGCAGCACGTCACCAACTCCATAGGCAAAGGCATCCAGCACCTGCCAGCGAATGTCGTCTGCATTATCCGTTGGCGAATTGGGCTGAACCCGCGCCCCCATGTAGCCGCGAGCCCCAATCTGTGTCCCCGGAAGTGGATGAAACAGTCGCGACCCCAGTTGGATCAGCTCCGCATTGGACATCAACCGAACAACGCAGCCAATCACATCACTGGAAAGCCCGAGGATGATCGCCTTGACATCAGATTCTGTGTCGGTCAGCAGATGCTGTTTCAGTTCGCCAAGTGTCCACGCCTGTTGCTTTTGCTGCTGATCCGCATCCACTGCGGACTGAATATATTTTAGTAACTGATCCACATGCGGCGGATGAGCGTCAATGATGTGCAATGGTGTATTCGACAGCAATTCACGAGCGTGACGCCGCGCTTCCTCACTGCTCGCAGCAACGCCAACTATCGCATCACCCTCTTTCGGCTCGTTGGCCGCCCCCAGCAACTGCCGATACAGCACGTCGTCCCATCGCCCCCGGCGCGACAGAATCAGAGACTCGATGTTCTCAGCAGACAACGGACGAGGCACTGAGGGGGCGACGGCAGACAACAGCCCGGACGGCAGGGCCGCCCCTGCAGCAAACCCCATGGCCAGAAATCGTCGTCGGTGGAACATCACAACGGCTCCGGATACAGACCCCGTGTCGACAGATGCCGTTTCAGCGAAATGCCTCACGGCAAAGCAGCCCTGGTCGTCACCTCGAGATTGTGCCACAAAGCCTGCTGCGAGGCTATTCACGAACCGCAGTTGTCGAAAATTTCCCCATGACATGCGGGAGATGAATTCCTGCCAACAACCAGCAAAAGTAGCACAGCCATCTGAACAGAGCAGCTGGTTCTTTTCTGACATGCCCCGCAGCCCGTCGGCGAAGTGGCGTGTCGAAAGCTGATCAGGCAAAAAAAAGGCTGTTCGGCGTAAACGCCGAACAGCCCGGGAGGATTGATCGAAGGATTGCTCCGACGATCAGCAGTGACTCCCAGATCCAGCCGCTGCAAAAACGTCAGCGGTACCGAAGTCATGGAGCGACTGGAGAAAAGCGCCGTGAAGACTAATTTCCACGCGGGTGGGTCCAACACCCACTACGGAAAATTAGAGCTGCACAGAACGCACTGTACGAATAATTTCTGAAGCCACCTTGTAGGGATCCGCATTGGAAGCTGGTCGACGATCTTCCAGCCAGCCCTTCCAGCCATTGGTCACAGTTGCCACTGGAATTCGGATGGATGCACCGCGGTCAGAAACACCAAAGCTGAACTTGTCGATGGACTGAGTTTCATGCTTGCCGGTCAGACGCAGGTGGTTATCCGCACCGTAAACTGCAATATGCTCTTTGATGCGAGGCTTGAATGCCGAGCAGATCTTCTCGTAGGTTTCCTTGCTGCCGCACGTTCGCAGAACGTTATTGGAGAAGTTCGCGTGCATGCCGGAACCGTTCCAATCGGTATCGCCCAGCGGCTTGCAGTGCCAGTTGATGGAAATATTGTACTTCTCTGCCGTTCGCTCAAGCAGGTACCGTGCAACCCAGACTTCGTCTCCGGCGCGCTTTGCACCTTTCGCAAACACCTGAAATTCCCACTGACCGGCAGCAACTTCGGCATTGATCCCTTCGACATTCAGACCGGCCTGAAGGCACAGATCCAAATGCTCTTCGATGATCTCGCGGCCAAAGGCATTTTTGGCGCCAACAGAGCAGTAGTAAGGCCCCTGCGGAGATGGGTAACCACCGACCGGGAAACCCAGTGGCAGGTTGGTGTCGCGATCATACAGAAAGTACTCCTGCTCGAAACCAAACCAGAAATCATCATCGTCGTCATCAATAGTTGCACGACCGTTGGAATCGTGAACAGAGCTATCCGGGTTCAGAACTTCGCACATCACCAGAAAACCATCCAGACGGCCCGGATCGGTGAAAATTGCAACCGGCTTCAACAGACAGTCAGAAGAACCGCCGGGAGCCTGATTTGTCGAGCTGCCGTCGAAGCACCAAATTGGGCATTCTTCAATCGTGCCGCCGAAATCCTTCACAATCTTCGTCTTGGAACGCAGCACTTGCGTGGGCTTCGTTCCGTCCAGCCAGATGTACTCAAGCTTCGATTTCTTCGCCATGTTCGCTAACTCCTCCCGCTGATTATCAATTCACGACAGACTTCGTTACAGAATTTGACAGCATCGGAATCTTCCAATGCCTGCCAAATCCAATCACTTCGGGCCTCCCGTCGCAGAAGCCACTTCGACCCGATTTGAGGGTGACGTCTTACACAGACGACTTTTCACCAACCCCGCACATTCCAATACTGATGCACTGCAGCCCTCAGAATCAGAAAGCCCGCTCATTGCGCTATGATGCCTTTTTTTTAGGCGAACCACGGCGGTGACTACGGGAATCAGCCGATGCTCAAACATTGAGCATTTCATATGCCAACAACTCCCCGCCAGACAATGAGTGGATTCTCATCAGTATTCAGCTGGGAATGTTGGCACGCGTGCAGGACTTTAGTGCACGCGTTCATACTTCTCCTGCCAGCCCATCAAACAATTCCTCGGAATCTCCCAAAAACCCTGGTTTCTGTTCGCTGATCTTGTCACTTCGAGGTTCGCTCGTGCTGACGCAAAATCCACCCATACGCAGCAAATCTTTGTGTGGAATCTTCCTTATCGCGGGAAAATCTCTGGCGTGGCATCCTGCTAAAAAGCGTGGTCCCTTGACTTCCCATCCGGATTCTTCACCATTTCGCTTGATTCACACCGTATAGTTAGGCTGAAATTGTCGCCGCCGGCTTCCGCCGGCTTTGGCTTTCTTCTCTCTGTTTTCCCGGTTTGAAGCGTGCTGAAAGTGATCGGCTCCTGGCCAGATCGATGAATTCCGGGCGTATTTCTTCCAAGTTTCCTGATTCCTCCCTCCTGAAAATCCCGCCCAATCCTATGCGAACGATATTTCAGACTTACCTCGCTGCTGTGTGCGTCGCATGTTGCCTCACGTCGGGCGTCATGTCTTTGCAGGCCGCTGATCCTGTGGATTTTAATCGCCAGATCCGGCCAATTCTTTCCGATCTGTGCTTTCAGTGTCACGGGCCGGATGCCGCCGAGCGAAAGGCCGGTTTAAGGCTCGACACTGCTGAGGGCGCCCGGGCCGTTCTGGAATCTGGTCACCCTGCACTGCTGGCCGGTAATCCGTCCGACAGTCAGGTTATGCAGCGACTCGTCGCGACCGATGCCGATGTCATTATGCCTCCACCGTCAACCGGCAAAGCAGCGACTCCTGCTCAGATTGCCCTGCTGAAAGCGTGGATTGAACAGGGGGCTGAGTATCGTGGGCACTGGTCGTTCGTTCGTCCGCAGCGATCCACGGTCCCAGAATCTGCTCAACCAGACAAAGTCGTCAATCCCATCGACAATTTCATCCACGCAAGGCTTTCCCAGGCGGGCCTGAAGCCTGCGGCCGAAGCGGATCGGGTGGCCCTGATTCGCCGCGTGACTCTGGACCTGACCGGTCTGCCCCCAACCCCGGCTGAGGTTGATGCGTTCCTCGCAGACACCGATGACAGGGCCTGGGAAAAGCTCGTGGATCGACTGCTGGCCTCACCAGCTTATGGTGAGCACATGGCTCGGTACTGGCTGGACCTCGTTCGCTACGGAGACACACACGGCCTGCATCTTGATAATGAACGCTCGCTGTGGAAATATCGTGAATGGGTCATCTCCGCGTTCAACCAGAACAAGCCGTTCAACGTCTTCACCACAGAGCAACTGGCTGGCGACTTGCTCCCCAACCCGACTCTGGACCAGAAAGTGGCCACGGGCTTTAATCGCTGCAATGTCACCACCAGCGAAGGTGGCTCGATCGACGAAGAAGTCTACGTGCGCTATGCAGTGGACCGCACCGAAACGATGTCCACCATTTTCATGGGCATGACACTCGGCTGTGCCGTTTGCCATGACCATAAGTTTGATCCGGTCACCCAAAAGGAATTCTACCAGCTCTACGCCTTCTTCAACGCGTCCGCCGATGCCGCGATGGATGGCAACGCACTCGCCCCGCCACCGATTATCAAGGTGCCAACTGACGACCAGACGCGCATGCTGTCCGAACTGGACCAGCAGGTGGCCTCCATGAAGTCCGATATGGATACCCGACTGGCAAAGTTTGAATACACGGACCCAGGCGCAGGGACCGTGCCCGCGCCGCCTGAACCTGCGGAATTTGTCTGGATTGACGACGAAGCTCCCGCCGGTGCTCAACTGCAGGGCGATACGCCATGGGAGTTTGTCTCCGCTCCGGATCATCCTGTGCATTCGGGAACGAAATCCACACGACGTCAGGCCGAAGGACTCAGCCAGCACTTCTTCACGGCTGCTGCTCCAGGGCTGAAAATTGGTGCCGGTGACAAGCTCTTCGCATGGGTCTGGCTGGATCCCGCAAATCCTCCCAAAACCATCATGCTGCAGTTCAACGACGGCTCATGGGAGCATCGCGCGTTCTGGGGAGAAGATCGCATTGCCTTTGGTTCCGGCGATGTTCCGGGCCATCGGGCGCTCGGTCCACTTCCGGCAACCGGACAATGGGTGCGACTGGAAGTTGATGCCGCACACGTGGGTCTGAATCCCGGTGCTGAACTGAATGGCTGGGCCTTCACACAATTTGGCGGATTAGCCCTGTGGGATAAGGCAGGAAGCGTCACGACAACTCCTCAGGGAACTCAGGCCTTCGAATCACTCGCGGCCTGGGAAGCTTACGATCGTGCTCTTGCAGCATCGACCGTTCCCCAGCCGGTTCGTGATGCCATCAAGGTGGAGACCGACAAACGAACGCCGGAACAGACGCTGTTGATTCGCAGCCATTTTCTGAAATTTGTGTACGCAAAAAGTCGCACGGATCTGGAACCGATGCAGAAGAAGATCGATGAGCTGACCAAACAGCGAAATGATCTGGATGCAGCCATCCCCGTTTCCATGATCATGCAGGACCTGCCAACACCGCGAGATACATTTGTGCTCAGACGCGGCGAATACACTCTCAAGGGAGAGAAGGTGACTCCAGCAGTCCCCGCAATCTTCCCGCCAATGGCCTCCGAAGCCCCTCGTAATCGACTGGGGCTGGCTCAGTGGCTGACCGATCCCTCACACCCGCTGACTGCACGAGTCACGGTGAATCGCTTCTGGCAGCAGTTTTTTGGTACCGGTCTTGTCAAGACTGCCGAGGACTTTGGATCCCAGGGACAATGGCCCACCCATCCCGAATTGCTGGATTGGCTCGCAGTCGACTTTGTGGAGTCCGGCTGGGATGTCAAAGGCCTGATGAAGAAAATGGTCATGTCAGCCACCTACCGGCAGTCGTCATACGTGACTCCGGATTTGCTGCAGACTGATCCGAATAACGAACTGCTGGCCCGTGGGCCTCGGTTCCGTCTGGACGCAGAAGTGGTCCGGGATAGTGCCCTGGCCGTCAGCGGTCTCCTCAGGGATCATCTGGGCGGGAAAAGCGTGCGGCCCTATCAACCGGACGGTATCTGGGAATCCGTGGCCTTCGTCGGCAGCACAACGCAGTACTACAAACGGGACGAAGGGGATGCCCTGTATCGCCGAAGTCTTTACACCTTCTGGAAACGCACGGCACCGCCGCCGTCATTGATGGCCTTTGATGCGCCCTCCAGAGAAACCTGCGTCGCACGTCGAGCCAGAACCAACACGCCACTTCAGGCGCTCGTTCTGATGAATGACGAACAATACGTAGAGGCAGCCCGAAATCTTGCGACCAGAATGCTGGAGGCCGGTGCTCAGGCCGACCAGCAATTGATCCTTGGGTTCCGGCTGTGTACAGGAAGAACCCCTGATGAACAGGAATTGACCGTCCTGAAACGCGTTCATGGCCTGCACCTGGAACACTACAAAGCAGCGCCGGCAGAAGCCGAAAAGTTGCTCGCGATTGGAATTTCACCGCGAAAACAGGACGTTCCTGTTCCCGAGTACGCAGCGATGACAATGATGGCGAATCTGGTGCTGAATCTGGACGAAACCATCACGAAAGAATAACGGCACCACCGATGCAGTGCTCGATACGGTAACCCCCGTACCGCGTGCTGCTGCGGGGAGATTTCCGGATCACGCTTGTTTTCAGGGCGTTGGCAATGTCCAATGCAACGATTCTGCGTTCAGCAATGTCGGGCTGACGCCAAATCTGGCTGTTTCACCCCCGACTTTTCTAGCGAATTTCAACTTTTCCGGTATCCTCCGGGGGTTGATCTTCATCACCCACTTTTTGACAGTCTCACAGGATTCGGACGAATGGCGGTAAAGGTTTACTACGAAGACGATGCCGATCTCAGTCATCTGAAGGGCAAAACGATCTCGATTATCGGATACGGCAGTCAGGGCCACGCACAGGCTCAGAATCTGCGTGACAGCGGCTGCAACGTCCTTGTGGGACAGCGTCCTGGCGGGCCAAACTATGACCTCGCCATCAGCCACGGCTTCAAGCCGGTTTCGGCCGCAGAAGCTGCTGAAAAAGGCGACCTGATCAACATCCTGCTGCCAGACGAACTTCAGGGTGACGTTTATCGCAACGATATTCGTCCTCAGCTGAAGCCCGGCAACCTGCTGATGTGCTCACACGGCTTCAACATTCACTTTGGTCAGGTACAGCCTCCCAAAGGCGTTGACTGTGCGCTCGTGGCCCCCAAAGGCCCCGGACATCTGGTGCGCAGCGAGTACGAAAAAGGCGGTGGTGTTCCCACCCTGATCGCACTCAGCGACGCGGCCTCCGAAACCTCACGGCAGCTGGCTCTGGCTTACGCCAAAGGGATCGGCGGAACTCGTGGCGGCGTCATCGAAACCACCTTCGCAGAAGAAACCGAAACGGACCTGTTCGGCGAACAGGTCGTTCTCTGCGGTGGCGTCAGTGCCCTCGTCAAAACGGCTTTCGAAGTACTCGTCGAAGCGGGCTACCAGCCAGAAATGGCCTACTTCGAATGCATGCACGAGCTGAAGCTGATCGTCGACCTGTTCTATCAGGGTGGCCTCAACTACATGCGATACAGTGTTTCCAACACTGCCGAATTTGGTGACTACACACGTGGTCCCCGTATCGTGACCGAGCAGACCAAGCTCGAAATGAAGAAGATTCTCAACGAAATCCAGACCGGACAGTTCGCCCGTGACTGGCTCCTGGAAAACAAGGCCGGCACGCCGTCCTTCCAGGCAACTCGCCGACGTGAACGAAATCACGAAATCGAGAAAGTTGGCAAGCAGCTGCGTAAGATGATGAGCTGGATCGCATCCAAGGAAGTCTGATTCCCCAACATGCGGACGTCGTGATCTGCGATGCCCAAACATACGGACCCGGCATTTCGAAATTCGAACTGCCGGGTTCTTTTTTTCCGCAGCCACCTCTCCTCCAAACCCCAAACCCCAAACCCCAAACCCCTGACACCTGTTACCTGTTACCTGTTACCTGTTACCTGACACCTGACACCCGACACCCGACACCCGACACCCATGCTCGAAATCACCCCTGTTTCACGGCCAGTCTGCGGCACCATTCGACCGCCGGGTTCTAAAAGCATCACCAACCGCGCCATGATTCTTGCGGCTCTTGCAGACGGTCCGACCACACTCACCGGCATGCTCGACAGTCAGGACACGCGAGTCATGGTCGAGAGCCTGAGGCGACTCGGCTTTGACGTTCAGCAGGATCTCGCGGCCTGCACCTGCACCGTGCACGGACAATCGGGTCGGGTTCCGGCTGACACAGCGGATCTGTGGCTGGAAAATAGCGGCACCAGTATTCGTTTTCTGACATCGTTGTGTGCCCTTGGCAAAGGCACTTACCGGTTGGATGGCGTGCAGCGAATGCGACAGCGACCGATTGGGGATCTGGTACGCGCCCTTCAGCCGCTGGGAGCGCATGTGGAATTTGAAAACTCGGCCAGTGACTGTCCGCCATTGCTGGTCAAAGGCCTCGACAGCGAATTCGCCGGAGGGACAACAAAGATTGAGGGCAGCATCAGCAGCCAATTTCTCAGCAGCCTTTTGATGGCCGCGCCCGCGTGTCGCCATGCGGTTCACGTGCAGGTGACAGGGGAATTGGTTTCAAAGCCCTACATTACCATGACCCTGCAGATGATGCGTGCGTTCGGGGCCCACGTTCAGTTTCCGCAGGATCTTTCAGAGTTTCATATTGAACCACATCCCTATCGGGCTGGCCGCTATGACATTGAGCCGGACGCCTCAGCAGCCAGTTACCTCTTTGCAGTTGCTGCGGTCACTGGCGGCACTGTCACGGTCACTGGCCTGACGCGCGGGGCTCTTCAGGGAGACGTGTGTTTTGTGGACGCTCTGGAACAGATGGGGTGCCTGGTCACGTGGAACGCCGACAGCATCACGGTCACCGGCCGTCCTCTGCATGGCATCGACATCGACATGAACGCCATCAGCGACA
This sequence comes from uncultured Planctomycetaceae bacterium, assembly GCA_903871805.1. Lineage (GTDB taxonomy): Bacteria > Planctomycetota > Planctomycetia > Planctomycetales > Planctomycetaceae > SXXK01. The sequence continues at coordinate 20,071 of CAIQIE010000396.1, forward strand.
CAGCGCAGACGCTTTCCACGGTGGCCGTGTTTGCTGACAGTCCCACGCGCATCCGGAATGTGGGGCACATGCGACACAAGGAGACCGACCGCATTGCGGCCGTCGTCACCGAACTGCGGCGGGCGGGCATCCAGGCAGAAGAACACGAAGACGGACTGACGATTCATCCCGGCACACCAGTGCCTGCGGATATTCATACCTATGACGACCACAGGATGGCCATGAGTTTTTCATTGCTGGGGCTGCGAGTTCCCGGGATTCGTATTCAGGATCCCGAATGCACAGCCAAGACGTACCCGCAGTACTTTCATGATCTGCAGCGACTGTGTTCAGGAGAACTGTCATGACGGCAGGAGACCGAACTGGGCGGGGCAGTCACCGAGGTGACTCGGATCGTATCCGGCAGTGGCAGACTGGCCGCGCGGAGGATCGTCGATCTTCACATGGAAATGGCCCACGACAGCCGGATCGCATCTGGGTACAGGAGCCATTCGAGAACGGTCGCGTTCTTGCCTGGGTCGCCCTCGAAGAATGCGAGCAGGATGAACGCTTCCTGCAGGACATTCTGGGGGAACTGGATTCTCGGCATCAGCTGCGATCTTCGGAACGCGCCCAGGCAGTGGATATTGCCGCCGGAGTCATGCGGCGGCGCAGGACACTGGATCGTCTGATTGAATCCCGCCTGACGCGGCCACGATCACAGACAGAACCGGAATTATGGCAGATTCTGAGAATCGGCACCTTCCAGTTAATCTTCGCCAGAACGCCGGCTCATGCCGCCGTAGATTCTACTGTTCAGCTCTGTCGCCAGCTTGGGCGGGATCGCTGGACCGGGTTTGTGAATGGCATCCTGCGCAGTGTAGGTCGGCTGCTGCAGGACCAGCCCGGCGATGGGCCGCAGCGGTCAACACTGCCCGGCTCGGACGGCAACTGGATAGCCCTGAATGAAGACATTTTCCCGGATCCTGTGACCGAGCGTGCCGCATGGTTTGGCGACGTGTACTCGGTACCATCAGGGCTTGCCGCGCGCTGGGTCAATCGGTTCCGCGATGACCAATTGCTGCGATTGGGAACCTGGATTAATGCCGTACCGAACACGACGCTGCGTATCAACCGGCTGAAAGCCACCCGTGACCAGGTTCGCGAAGCGATGCTGGCCTCGGAATGTCAGGTGACGGATGGCACCAACGAGCACAGCCTGCGGCTCACGAATGCGGCAAGGCTGGAGCAGTTACCTGGCTACCGGGAAGGTTGGTGGAGCATTCAGGACGAATCGGCGATGGCCGCATCAGAGCTTCTGGCACCACAGGCGGGCGAAAGAATTCTTGACATGTGTGCGGCCCCCGGGGGCAAGACCACGCACCTTGCCGAGCTTTCCGGGGACAGTGCAGAAATCGTCGCCTGTGACATCGCTGATGGGCGATTGGATCGAATTCGTCAGAACGCCGCGCGACTGGGACTGCACTCCATCCAGACAGTCCGCATTGCCAAAGACGGCAGTGACCTGCCGGAAGGGCCCTTTGACGCGATTCTTCTGGACGTACCGTGTTCCAATACAGGAGTCCTGAACCGACGCCCGGAAGCACGCTGGCGATTTAGTGAATCCGGCATGGAAGAACTGGTTGTCATTCAGACAAGACTGTTGATCCAGGCTGCTGAACGGGTCCGGATTGGCGGGCGTGTGATTTACAGTACCTGCAGTCTGGAGCCGGAGGAGAACGAAGGAGTTGTCAAAACGGTACTGAGCGTCCTGAAGGGCTACGTTTTGGAAAGTCAGCATCAGCACCTGTCTGGAAATCCGGCTGACGGGGCCTACCAGGCGAAGATAGTGCGGACCGGCTGACAGGGGAAAATTGCGTCGGCCCCGAACATAGCAGGGCCAGCGAAACAGCTCCAAACCCCGGGAACCTCATCCAAACCTGCAGAACTCGCTTGCCAAACGCGGAGCAATCGGGAATACTGCCTTGCTTCGCGTTTCGCCTGGGATCCAATTCCGGGGGGTGAGACGCTGTCTCCAATCGTGGCGGGCCCAGCCAAACCGGGTCAGGTCCGAAAGGAAGCAGCCCTGCGGTCACGGTGTTCGGGTGCGTGCGGAGACAGCGTCGTGTTCCCTGAAATTGTTTAGACTTCAGGAAATGCGAAAACACTGACTGTAATAAAATCCCCTCGGGGAGTTTGTTGCGGGCGGACAGGTTCAAATCATCGCAATTGCAGGCCAAAAGCGGCAGCGATTGCCGAAAATTCAGGGGTGGATTAAAAAAGCGACCAGAAGCCTGCGAAAGCAGACTTGATTCCTTCGGAAGCAATCGCTAATTTTCCGACCTTGCCAGCACATTCCCCTGTAGCTCAGTTGGTAGAGCAGGCGACTGTTAATCGCCTTGTCATAGGTTCGAGTCCTATCGGGGGAGCTTTTTTACCGAATTGAAGAACCACGTCATTTTCGGTTAACTCGGCCCGGTTTCCGGCATCCCCGGAAAGTGGGCCGTTTGTGTTTGGTGGGAGCAAGTCACCACTCAACGGGCCTAGTTCGGGGAAGATCCGCAAGACGAAAGTGCCCGTCTTCGCTGTGGCGTCCGCAGCCTTCAGCTCCAACGACTGGACGAAGTGCTGAACGATCACCATTTGCTCGGACAAGTCCGCTTCATCCAGAAGCTCTCCGATGTCTGTCCAGGACTCCACGAACCTTCGAGATGATTCGCGGAGGGCATCGTGCGGTTCCTTGATCGCATCCAGTTCCTTGAGCCGTTCCTGAAGGAGCTCCCGCTCGGCCTTCAATCGGGTCAGCCCCTCGTTAACCAAAGCAGCCGCCTCGGCACCCATCTTGGCAAGAACGCCCAAGAGGTTATTGATTTCCGACTGCACGGCACTTAGCCGTTGCCGGACCAGCCCTGCTTCCTCCTGTACCTTCTGAGAATCCTCTCCCAATGCCGCCAAAGCACTGGCGACAATCTGCTCCCGCATATTTCGACAAGTTGCGATTTGCCTGAGAAGACGAAACCAGCAGCTTCCAAGGCCTCTGCTGGCATACGTGGGCTGGAGCATTCCATTTTTCCCGCTTGATGACTTTGTCGCGTGCAGAAATAGTAATGACAAGTTCGCGAACGGCCTCCTGCACCCTGCGGCGTCATTCGGCTGCCACAGCTACAACAGACTAAGCCTCGCAGCGGATACTGCCTTCCTCGGGCGTAACGCGAATTCGTTCGCTTGCGACGATTCTGATCGAGCAGCCGTTTTACTTCCTGGA
>CAIQIE010000397.1 GCA_903871805.1 uncultured Planctomycetaceae bacterium
CAGTTCACGTCGCAGCGAACACGTCGTTCATGCCTCCTAAAATCCACTACCATTCACATACACACACCAACTCGCAATCTCGTTATTTCCGAAACTTCCCTTTTTTTTCTTGACACACTTTAAGACAGTCGCTGGCACCTGCATACCCCCTGGCACTCGGAAGCCGCCAGAAAACACCAACCCGAAGCGCCAGCGAGGCACCCGCCCCATAGCACATACTCACGATCGCGTCGGCTGGGTCTCCGCCAAATCAATTTTTCAACACCCACTGCTTCCGCGAATATCTGCGCAAACAATAGACATAAACTCCTTCTCGCATTCATCTTGCAACTTCAGGTGCATGGCACCGGGATACCAACAATTGATCCAGCGTCATGTGAAAGTGAATAAATGGCGCCGCTTCGGCGAGCGCTGGAGATTCTTCAGAACTGTCGCCGATCCGGGTTTCAAGGCGAGTCCGCTCGTCACACGTTTTACGGATGCACTGCCGCTCGGCACGTTTCCTTGAATCATGGAATCATGCATCGCAGGATCGCTGGCAACAGCCGGTCATGTGTCTGGAAGGCAACCGAAGGCCCGCGTTTTTGCAAAGCTCAGTCGGCGACAGAAACTGCTTTCCGTACGAAAGTGTCACTGTTTTCCGTCAGGGGCCGGCGGGCGAACGCTTCGGGCAGAACCAGAGCGGTACTTTCGCCCGTTCAATATCGCGCCAATCCACGTATACCGCACCAGTGTTTCATACGAAAGCAATAGCAGCAGAGTCGCAACTGTGCAGACAGCAAAGAACTTGATAAACGGTGAAACAGGCGCCGTTCGAGTACTGCCCTGAATCCAGAACAGCAGCGGCATGTGAGCTATGTAGAGCCAGTAAGAGGAATCGGACATGTAGCGTATCCAGCTCCGCGGCGTTCGAAGAAACTGATGAAAGAATCCCATACACCCGGCACTCATCAGCCATGCATAGCAAACCTGAAGCAGTGCGGACGCCGCCAGCAAAACAGATCCAGACATGACCGTTGGCATCCAGCCAGACATAATTAATGGCAGCAGTATCACCAGAGCCAGTGGCAGTGTGATCCACCAATGTCGGCCGTGGCGGCATTCTTCATCGCGGGCCTCAAAGTACAGAATCCCAAAACCAAAGAAGATGCTGTAGTAAAACAGGATGTGGGGCTGGGGAATCAGACCGACGGATGTGTCCGGCCCGAACGATGGCGAGAACAGCCCCATCAGCAGTTGCGGCAATAGTGTGATTGGAATCAGCCACAGAAAACGCAGCGGCGAGACCACCAGGCGACGCAGAAGGACGAGTGCGAAGGAATTTTTCGACGAAGCGTCCGGGAATGCAGACATATCGCTGCCTGCCGTCGTTCTTCGCTTAAAAAAGGCGCCTGCCTGAACAAAGACGGCAAAGAGCCCCACAAGCCAGCAAAGGAACCAGAGAAACCAGAGGTGATCGAAGACTGGAGTAAAGAGCAGGTGAAAGGGGCTCTTCATGCCTGGCAACTGCACCAACCAGCGTTCGGATGTCATCCATCCGGTGTACTGCCTTCGAATGGTCTCCAGCAGCGAAGTTGGGGCTGGCGTCGGAGCTGGCAGAAGTTCGCGACAGACCTTTCTTGAGTCCGCAAGTTCTGCCGAGTCGCGTGTTGGCAACTGCAGCAGGCCGAAGATAAAGTCGGTTGTGCCAGCGTCGGCAAACGTCGCCTGGAATGGCACTGAGCCGTCATTGCTTTTTGCCAGCGGGTCAGCACCTCGTGCCAGCAGCAGTTTCACGATCGCTGGACGTCCGGTGAACGCTGCGCCATGTAATGCTGTCGATCCGTCGCCGTTTTTCGCAGCTATATCCGCCTTGCGATCCAGCAGCTTCACGACAAGCTCTTCGTGCCCCAACATCGCCGCCCACGCCAGTGGCTGGACAAAAAACTGTGGGTCCGGCTTCTGAAGGTTGGCTGCCTCCTTCGAAAACAGCTCAACCCGATCCGGATCGTTTTTACGAATGGCGTCGATCAGAGAAGTGCCGGGCTTGTCACTGGCGGCAGGAATCGCCGCGGCAGCCTGAGTCGCTGGCGGCGCAACCCGCGACGCAATCCAGGCCATCAGCGGCAGCACCGTGATCGTTCCCAACAGGCAGGGAACAAGGACTCGCTGAAATCGATGCCACAGGAGAGACTTGAGCCCTTTTTGTCGCCAAAGCATGGCCGTGAAAAAACCGCTGATCAAAAAGAACAGAGGCATGCGAAACCCATGAACGACAACGAAGAACAAGCCAAAGGATTCGCTTCTTTGTGTGTCCTGAACCGCCCACGGACTGGGAGTGTAGGCGAGGGCTGCATGCAGTCCGATGCCGAGCAACATAGCAAAGGCGCGGAGAGCGTCGAGATCATTTCGTCGACTGTTGTTCATAACGGAAAAGCTGCCTGCAGTGTATTGAGTATGGAGTTCCTGAACCTGGCGCTCGGATGACCGAAATCGGTATGGGTGCGGCCGTTTTAAGGAGCACCGGCAGTATCATACACCAGCAGGTGCGACAAAAATTAGATTTTCTGGTGCCCTGGCATGAACCGCATCCGCCGGACACGCATTTTCTCAGTCTCCCAAGGGACAGGCTGTGTCAAATAAAAACCAGGATTATCACACGGTTTCAGCTTTGAAAAACCCTGAAAATGCACAAATCTGCGTTTTCGTGATCCGAATTCCAGTCATGATTCGCCGCGGGCGGCTAATTCTTAGAGAACTTCCGCCGACAGGGGCCAGCATTGTGGACGAAAATACTCGAAAAATTTTGCGACAATGGACATTGGCCCAGCCGGTGGTCTCAGCTTTCATCACGTCGATCGTACGTGATTTTTCTGAGCGGGACGACATTCTGCAGGAAGTGGCGATCGCGGTTCTGGAACATACTGATCGCTACAACGAGTCGCGTCCATTTCTACCCTGGGCGATCGGAATTGCTCAAAATCACGTACGGCAGTTTCTACGTCGTCGCCGTAGTGACAGGCTGGTTTTCGGAGACGGTGTTCAGGATCTGGTCGCGGCAGCGTTTCAAACTATGGCAACTCATGATCCAGAGGCATTGGATCACCTCAGGGAATGCCTCCGTCACCTCGATTCACGTGAGCAGTTGATGTGTGAGCTACGATATGGCCAGAACCTCAAGCCTGCGGTCATGGCAGAGCGACTGGGGATGGCAGCCAATACCGTCTCCAAGGCGCTCCAGCGAATTCGAGATCAGCTCAGGGCATGCATTCAACATAAATCTGTGATGAAAACGGGGCACTGATGGATAGCGCACAACGTCGCCTTGTTGGATTGTATCTTGACGACATGCTGACATCGGATCAGCTTGTGGAACTGGAATCATGGCTCCAGGTATCACCGGTGAATCTTCACTGGTTTACCAAAGAACTGCTGCTGCATGATCGTCTGCAGGCAGAGATCGTCGCGGGGGCTGTGGTTCAGTCGCTGCCTGCGATACCGTCAGAAAGTAAGCCGCCCCGGCCTCACAGCGGCTCGCACTGGAAATCTGCGTGGCGGCCAACCTTCGCGACAATCAGCCTGCTGCTGATCAGTCTGATTGGAACACTGATCTTCTGGAATGGGTTTGTCGGAACATCGGCGTCTGCAGCGTCCACGGAACTGAATCTGCTGATGACAGCCAATGCCTCCATGACAGCACGAACGTATCAAATAGCAGTGGAAGACGTGGCGCTGCACGCGGGAAAGAAGCGGCGAAATGTTCCGGAAGATCAGCGGAATCGCCCTCCGAAGCCACCGATGGATGACGCGGTTCTGCACGTGCGGGGTACCGATCATTTTGTGCTGATTCGCACGCAGTCGGACGGACGGAAATTTCTCACGGGTAGTGATGGGCGGATCAGCTGGGCCATTCGGCCTGACGGCCCGGTCAGAACCAGTCGAGACCTTAACCGTTTCAGTCGTGACCTGCCAGGACACGAACATTCCATGACGTTTCTGAACATTGGAGAGACGCTGCGTCAGTTGCAGCAGGCCTATGACATTCGCGTGCTGCCTGAAGAATCCAATTCGTACCAGGTCCCCGCTGCCGCGGCTGAGCGTTTGCTGGTTGCCATCAGAAAACGCAAGGCGCCTGGTCCCGATCGGGTTGAGATCTCTTATGAATCCCGAACTGGTGAAATTCGTCAGATTCGTCTTGTGGAAATGCCTTATGGACCCGAGCGTCTGACATTACGAATGACGCTGCTGGACAGAGCAGACTTTGGAGCATCGTATTTTAAGCACTCACAGCATCATGATGCTGACAGAGTGGTTCTTGAGGAATAGCTGATGAAAAAACTGTTTCCCGCATCGGCCGCAGCAGCGGCGGCGTTCCTGATCTGTGCCTGGGTGGTGTCCGCTCAGGCTCCGAAAAACGGCCCACAACCGCCCAGTGGCCGAATTCGAAAACCACAAATGAGCGACACGATTAAGGCCAGCATCTATGCTGACAACAACTTCATGCTGTACATCAACGGTGAATTGGTCGCCGTGGACTCAATTTCCTTTATCCCCCACAACGTGATTTCGGTGGATCTGCTGCCAGCCTATCCAATGACAATCGCTGTGATGGCCAAAGACAATGCAGATCCAAAGACAGGCATGGAATATGCCAACACCAATATCGGGGACGCCGGTTTTATCCTGAAGTTCGGTGATGGCACGGTCACCAGTTCCGCGTGGAAAGCAAAAAGCCTTTTTCATGGTCCTGTTGATCGTGACACAAAGAATCCCCGAGTGACCACGGAGCCTGTTCCGGAGAACTGGTTTGCCGTGGGATTTGATGACAGTACATGGAAAAACGCAAAAGAGTACACAGAAGAAGAGGTGGATCCGAAACAGCCGTATTTCGATGCCGATTTCTCAGGAGCAAAGTTTATTTGGTCAGAGGACATTGCCCTCGACAACACCGTGCTGTTTCGACATGTCGTGGCCGCTCCGCCGGATGGAGTGCAACGCCCGGATTTCACAAATCTGAACAACGTTGTCCCGGATGGTCCGCCAAAGAAGGCGAAGAAGCGTTGAACTGCTGCTTGATGATGTTGCGGTTTCAGTAGTTTTCCCAACGGACTGTCAGCCATGCGAATTGTCGTTTTAGTGATCTGTCTGGTGACTTCGTCGATTGCCGCAGCGGCAGATCGTCCCAACATTATTCTGATGATGTCGGACGATCAGGGCTGGGGTGGGCTGTCGGTGGCGATGCACCCGGATTTTCCAGGTTCGCGCAGTGAAATTCATCACACACCCAATCTGGAAAAGCTGGCCGCTCAGGGCATGCGTTTTTCGATGGGATATGCACCTGCCCCCGTGTGTTCACCAACCCGTATCAGCATTCAGACTGGCAAGAGCCCGGCGCAGCTGCACTGGACGAAAGCCGCTCCGGCAGAAACCGGTCACCTGTTGATTGAACCGAGGCTGATCAGGCAGATCAGTAACTCAGAAAAGACCGTTGGAGAATTGCTGCAGTCTGCCGGCTATGCCACCGCTCACTATGGTAAGTGGCACATTTCAGGCGGAGGGCCGGGCGAACATGGCTATGGCGAACATGACGGGGATACGGGAAATGAAAACGCGTTTCAGTTTCAGGATCCCAACCCCGTCGACATCTTCGGGATGGCGGATCGTGCCGAAAAGTTTATGGCCAAAAGCCAGAAAGCCGGCAAACCTTTTTATATTCAGTTGTCATGGAATGCTCTGCATGCCTCCGAAAATGCGATGAAGGCCACCATGGCAAAATACCAGAAAAGCCTCGCGGGGCAGAACGAGAAGCAGATTTCCACAGCGGCCATCACCGAAGACCTCGATACAGGGGTCGGGCGGGTCATGGATTCTGTGGATCGCCTTGGCCTGTCCGATTCCACATACGTGTTTTACATCGCCGACAACGGAGCTGGCGGTGGCCGTCGCAATGGATTGCGAGGTGGCAAAGGGGGTGTCTGGGAAGGGGGAATTCGAGTGCCATGGATCGTTCGTGGGCCCGGAATTCCAGCAAATTCCTGGTGTCACACACCGGTGGTCGGCTATGACCTGCTCCCCACCTTCTGCGAATGGGCAGGTGTCGCTCCATCATCGATTCCGGCCACAGTTGAGGGGGGCAGCATCGTGTCGCTGCTGACCTCGGAAGGGCAGGGTGGCGTCAGGCGATCGCGCGAAGAGTTGGTGTTTCACTTCCCGCATTATCAGGGAGTCGATGGACCTCAGTCTGCACTTCTGCTGGGAAATCTGAAGGTGATTCGATTCCTTGAAGATAACCATGTGGAGCTGTACGACCTGTCAAAGGATATCGCGGAGCGAACCGATCTGGCACAGGAAAAACCTGCAGAGGCACGGCAACTTAATGACCGCCTGACAGCATATCTGAAGGCCATTGACGCGCAATTGCCGGAAAAGAATCCGGACTTTGATCCCAATGCCCCGGCACCAGAAAGAAAAGGCGGCAAGGGTGGCGGAGGAAAGGCTGGAGCCATGAAGGGCGGCAAAAGCCCTGGCGGTCAGAAGGGGCGAAAAGCCGCGCCAAAAGAACAGGGCTGATGGCAGACCCCCTCGCGGCCACCGTATCCGAGGGACTCGACGTGCTGCGAACCGGGAAGGCACTGGATGAAAAAAGTGCGACAGGTCACGACACAAAGAGCACACGTGATATTTGCCAGTGCTGTGACTCGCGCAAAAACGTTTGAATCAATACGCAGATCAATGTCCGAGACGCAGAGGGAGTATTTTCGGGAAAGCCTTGCTGCAGAAAAGAAACAGAATTCGCAATAAACAGTGGGCCATGCTCAGTGGCAGGCGTTTTCAGGCTTGTTGAGGAAAGCCCCTGATATTGAGGCCCGATTGATCAGCACGACACATTGAACACCTTTCGTCCGTGGAGTATGTTATGAACAGGCTGATAAAATTCGCCGCGTTACTGCTATGTATAGCGATGCTGCCTAAGGTGTCCGGACACGAGGGTGATGCTGCGCATCATCATGATGCGGGTCCGGGGAATCGCGAGTGGCGTCTGCGGGAGTCTCAGGAATCCTTCTCCGGCGTTTTTGTCGCTGCTACGGAATCCCGAGTGATGATTCGACGCAGTGATGGCTGGGTCCGACCAGTGGACTTCCATAATTTGTCAGAGTCGGATCAAGCCTGGGTTCGGCAGCGTCAGGAGCAGATTCGGCAGATCAATATCCATGGCGAGTACCGTCCGGTTGTACGACTTCAGCAAAATACCGAGGCAGCCAGCACCGTGTCCGCAAAAACTACAGAATTGATTCAGAAAAGCTTTCGGCCCTTCCAGTCCACGGTGAAGACTCGTTCAGATGCCGACTTCTTCTATGTGGAAAGCAACGGTGTTCCGGATCACCAGATGATGGTGGGCATCACCGCATGGCAGCAGCAGGTTCCGATTCCTCAGAAGTACACCGGTGCCAATGCCTGGAGGATTCCATTGAAGCCGGTACCGGCAAAGAACCCGATGTCCGCGAAGGAGAATTTCTTCCGTGGCGCAATTGCGATTGCGGTCAATGGTGTCCCCATCTTCAATCCGATCAAGAACGATGGGCGAACCGACACCCTGCTGGCTGGCGAACTGGACGAATACGGCGGGCACTGCGGCCGTGCAGATGACTACCACTACCACATAGCACCGGTACACCTTCAAAAGGTCATCGGTAAAGACCAGCCTGTCGCCTGGGCACTTGATGGGTACCCGATCTATGGTTACCAGGACGAAAAAGCTCCGGACTATGCGCCGCTTGATGTGATGAATGGCCATCGTGGGCCCGACGGTCAGTATCACTATCACGCGACAAAGACGTATCCGTATCTGAACGGTGGCTTCTTCGGTGAAGTGGTGGAGCGTGATGGGCAGGTGGATCCACAGCCGCGGGCGGAATCTCCCAGGCCAGCATTGCCGCCTCTGCGTGGCGCAAAGATTACGGACTTCCGTGAAACAAAGCCGGGAAGCTACGTGCTGACGTATTCCGTCAGCGGAAAGCCAGGAACCGTCAGCTACACCATTGCCGAAAATGGAACACTCAGCATGACGTTTGAAAGTCCGGACGGAACGAAGACCAGTGAAGAATATACGCCCCGAGCACGCGGTGGACGACCGGGCGGCGGTGGGCCACAGAATGAGCGCCGCCAGGGAGGCAACCCGCCGCCGCGAGACGGGAAACGTCCACCGGGAAATGAACCACGCCCACCACGTGATGGCCAGGGGCCTCCTCGAGGTGAACCAGGACCTCCGCGTGATGGTCAGCGCCCACCACGTGATGGAAAGCGTCCACCGGGGAACGCCGGACCTCAGACAGGTGCACAGAAGGTTAACCATCCGAAAATTGGCAACGTGGAGCTCAGCAGCGAGTCAGTGGGCCAGGACGGCTTATTGTCGATCGAATGTACGTGTGATGGCAGGAGCGAATCTCCGGCTATTGAATGGAAAAATCTGCCGGAGGGTACAAAGAGCGTCGCCATCAGCCTGTGGCATACGGCCCCGGATCAGGAAAAGTCGTACTGGGTTGTTTATAACATTCCAGTGACGGCTAAGGGGCTGCAGCAGAATTCAAAAGGAGTTGGCAAACTCGGCGTCAACGATCGGAAGCAGTCGGCATATGATCCAATGTGCTCCCGCGGTCCCGGCCGGAAGACTTATCATATCACCGTGTTTGCACTTTCCAAGGACTTGTCACTTGCACCACAGGAAGCGACCCGAGCAAAGCTTCTGGAAGCAGTTAGAGGGATTACGCTGGGAGAAACCACGCTGGATTTTGACTATGAACGTATGTAGCACGTGTTACTGTTGAGCACTGATGAACTCCGTTTTTCCTGACAGTAACACGATTCCGGCAATACCAGTCCAAACTGATAGTCTTAGCATTTGGCATTTTGACAGTTGACATAGCAGGCTGGCATATGAACTTCTGGAAACGACTATTGTTTTTTTTGCTGACCGCAGCGATCGCTCAAACTACATTAAAAGCGGCACCACCAAATGTGATCCTGATCCTGATGGACGACATGGGTTGGCGTGACGTGGGGTTTATGGGCAATGACTTTGTCGAAACCCCTTATCTGGATCGCCTTGCGGCTGAGGGACTGGTCTTTCGAAACGCCTATGCGAGCGCTCCGAATTGCGCGCCAACCCGAGCCTGTCTTATGTCAGGACAATACACGCCGCGGCATGGCATCTATACGGTCGTCGATCCTCGTCAGCCCCCCGGATCTCCATGGCATAAGCTGATGGCCGCCGACAGCAGGTCTGAGCTGGACACAAAGGTCATCACCGTTGCAGAATCACTGCAGAATGGAGGATACACCACGGCTTTTTTCGGGATGTGGAATCTGGGGCGAGGCCGGACGGGACCGATGACTCCAGATGGCCAGGGATTCGACAAAGTTGTTTTCCCGGAAAACCTCGGATTCGGCAAAGACGCCTATTTTGACGATCAGGGAAATTACCTCAGTGATCGCCTGACGGATGCGGTCCTGGCATTCGTCGAGGACAATCGGAATCGGCCATTTTTCGCCTATCTGCCGGACCATGCGGTGCATGCGCCGTACGAGCCGAAACAGGACTTGCTGCAGAAGTATGAAAAGAAGCTGAAGCAGAGCAATGATCGCCGAGATAACGCAGCAGCAGCGGCCACAATCGAGGCTGTTGACCAGAACGTGGGACGTATTCTGCAGCGTCTGACAGAACTGAATCTGCGGGACAATACCATCGTGATCTTTACATCTGACAATGGTGGCACCAATCAGTTCACGCCTCCTTTGAAGGGTGGTAAGGGACAGTTGTATGAAGGCGGGATCCGAATTCCGCTGGTCGTTTCATGGCCCGCTCTGAAAAATCCGGGACGATTTTGTGACGCACCCGTAGCCAGTGTCGACTGGTATCCGACGCTGCTGGAGTTAGCGGGACTGAAAGCTCCCGAGGGCCAGGTGCTGGACGGTATCAGCCTTGTTCCAGCCCTGGAAAACAAAGAGTTGCCTGCGCGGGATTACATGTTCTGGCACTTCCCGTGTTACGTCGGCCGCGCTACACCGTCGAGTGCGGTTCGGGCCGGTGACTGGAAGCTGCTCGAGTTCTTCGAAGAGGGCAGCTCGTTCGAACTGTATGATCTGAAACAGGATCCCAATGAGGAACGCGATCTGTCAGCCAAAAATCCCGAGAAGACTGCAGAACTCCGTCTGATTCTGAAAGACTGGCAAAAGAAGACCGCCGCGGCCCTGCCCTCGGGCCCCAATCCAGCGTTCGACGCGAACGCATCGCGTCAACGTGGCCCGAATGCCTCCGGTGGCGCCCAGCAGAAGGGGAGTGGTCACACAAAAGGCCAAAAGGGACGCGGAGGCCAGAGCAAGACCGAATAAAACACCCGCGCCCCCAGCCATCGCCCCCTGCCGCAACTATCGTCAAAGGCACAAGCGCAAAGTCCCCTCGACATCAATCCCATCGGCTCCAACGGTCCCAATCCCAACGGGGACACACCATCTATAGCCATCCCACTGGCATCTCACTGGTGGCATCTCACTGGGGACACACCATCTACAGCCAGTCACTCCCGTCCGTTGCAAAAACGCACCAAACCAAAACAAACACCAGGATAGCCCGAACCGCCACAAGCATCAAAAACTGTCCGACGACGCTCGCCAACTGGTGTGTCCCCGACAGTCTCGTCCCCGACAGTCTCCGCCCGCCGACAGTCTCCGGCTGTCCCACATACGCAGAAGGACGTCACACTGGTGGCATCCCACTGGGGACACACCATCTACAGCCAGTCACTGCCATTCGTTGCAAAAACGCACCAAACCAAAACAAACACCAGGATCGCCCGAACCGCCACAAGCATCAAAAACTGTCCGACGACGCTCGCCAACTGGTGTGTCCCCGACAGTCTCCGGCTGTCCCACATACGCAGAAAAACAGCCCGTCACATTCCATGTACCGTCGCCAGTGTCTAAGATCAAAGAGTGTGTGGGCAACGTCATGTCGAAAGTGCCTGCGGCTGTGGCGTTCGTCACAGGGGTACTCAGTGGGGTCCGTTCAGGGACCGGAGGAGTCGATCCGATGGTAAGATTGATGAAACATCGATTCTTTTTTCTTTGTGCTGCGGTGTTTTGCCTATGCTTCGATGCAGTTCAGGCACAGGGAACGACGTCTTCACGCAATGTGACGCAAAGTAACCAGGTGCAGATATCGGCTGTGGGGGTGGAGACTCCGCCGTTGCCGCTGGACGAATTAAAAAGGGCGGCGGCTTCGCGTTCCAGCTACCTTCGACAGCAACCACGAGCGATCGCAGCAGAATCTCCACAACCGGACCTGGCTGGCTTTCGAAGTACCATCCAGCCGATTCTCACACAGGCCTGTGTCCAATGCCATGGGGCAGAGACGCGGGAAGGCAACATTCGTATCGATACGCTGGATCCGGATCTTGTGCACGGCAGTGACGCCAGTTGGTGGCTGGAAGTTGTCGCCGTCCTGAGTAACGGCGAAATGCCCCCTGCCGGGGAAGGCCATCTAACTGATGACGATCGCAGTAAAGTGGTCGACTGGCTTTCGTCAGAAATTCAGCTCGCCTCTGCGATTCGTCGCACAGAACAGGGACACTCGTCATTCCGTCGCATGACACGATACGAATACAACTATGCCTTGCAGGACCTGCTGGGACTTCCATACAACTTTGCTGGCGATCTACCGCCAGAGTCAGCATCGGATGATGGATTTCATAACAGTTCTGAGATGCTGCACATGACCGCGATACAGTTTTCGACGTATCGCGATCTGGGTTTGGGTGCGTTGAAGAAGGCGACGGTCAAAGGTGAGCGACCTCCACTTCTCTACTGGGGAATCACCATGCAGGCTGCTTCTGCAGAGCTTTGGAAAAAGCAGGACAACGAGCTGGAAAAAATCCGTCAGCAGTTCATGGGCAATCCTGACATGCAGAAGCAGGAGCTGGAGAAAAAGACAGCGGAGTTCCAAAATACTCCCGGAGGGACTCATTACCGCAACCTGAGCACGGGCCGCGCGGTGCATAGCTCCTGGGACTATGGTGGCGCCAGATACGCGTGGGCACCGCAGCACGATCCGACAGAGGCTCCGCCAACATTTGATCAGGTCGCTGTCATCCCGCGAGGCAACAACCTGATTGTGGAACTTGGGGACAGAATTCCCGATGAAGGAACACTACGCGTTCGTGTCCGGGCCTCTCGTGTCACGGACGAGCCGAGGGGGCTGCCGAGTTTGCAACTGGAATTCGGCTGGCAGGCCAGTAATGACTCACAGGCCAGTGTTCGCGTCAGCAGTCAGGACCTGGAAATCGATGCGCCGCCCGGGCAACCGAAATTCTATCAGTGGGATATTCCCCTGACCGAGGTTCATCCTCGTAACTCCGTGCGTGGCGTCTGGAAAATGGGGGATCTGCCCAGCCCATCAGAATACATCCGGCTCGTGAACAGTTCGGTCACACAGGGAGCCATTCAGATTGATTTTGTCGAAGTAATCGCCCCTTTTTATGAGCAGTGGCCACCGGAATCTCACCGTCGTATCTTTTTTGATAGCGTGAAGCAGACGGTCGAACCAGACTACGCGCGGGAAATCATCGCCGGATTTATCTCACGAGCCTGGCGAAGAGCGGCTGATGATGCCGAAATTGATCAAAAGCTCGCGTTATTCACAAAGATTCGTCCCGAATGCAGCAGCTTTGAGGAAGCGATCATTGAGGTTCTGGCCACCGTACTGTCGTCACCAAAGTTCCTCTACCTGGCACGTACAAATGATGCAGAGCAAACATCGCAGGAACAACCTGAGACGCGACTATCTGACACTGAACTGGCGACTCGCCTTTCCATGTTTCTCTGGTGCAGCACGCCGGATGGGGAACTTCTGAGCCTTGCGGCGGCAGGGCGGCTCGGTGATCCGGAGATACTGGGTAACCAGGTGAACCGCATGCTGTCTGATCCACGCTCAGATCGCTTTGCGGAGCACTTTGTCCGTCAGTGGCTGGGGATGCAGTTGCTGGATTACCTGAACATAGACCGAAAAGTGTACTCGCAGTTTGACCCATCCCTGAAGGAAGCTATGCAGCGGGAGCCGATTGCATTCTTTCAGGAGGTGCTGGCAGGCAATCACAGCGTGATGGATTTCCTGCATGCCGATTATACCGTGGTCAATGAAAGACTGGCTCGCCATTATGGAATCAGCGACGTTTATGGGAACCGGTTTCGTCGAGTCGCACTGGACGCACATCACCAGCGAGGAGGCTTGCTGACTCAGGCAGGCCTACTGGCAATGAACTCGGATGGTAAAGATTCGCATCCACTGAAACGAGGCATCTGGGTTTTGAAAAGCCTGCTGAACGATCCTCCGCCACCACCGCCACCGGCTGTTCCGGTTATCGACCTTGCAGATCCTGAAATTGCAAGACTGACACTGAAGCAGCGTATGGAAAATCATCGCAGTCAGGCTGCCTGCATGTCTTGTCACTCGAAGATCGATCCATGGGGCATTGCGTTTGAAAACTTTGATGCGGTTGGAAGCTGGCGAACCGAAATTGCTGGCAAGCCCGTTGATGCCACCAGTCTGCTTTTTAACAGCCAGGAGTTGAATGGTGTGGACGGCTTGAAGCGATTCCTGCTGGAACACCGCCAGGATCAGTTTGCCCGCGCGCTGGTTCATAAGATGTCGACATGGGCGGTCGGTCGTCCATTGACCTTTGGAGATCGATCGAGTGTCGATCAGATCACATTGGAACTTCGTAACCGGGGAGACGGGCTTGCAACGCTGATGACCCTGATCGCAACCAGCGATCTGTTTCGGTCTCGATAAAAGCCTTGTTGTCCTGTTCAGCTTTTGCCTCGACGCGGATTCCGTTCGCCGTACCGGCAACGTGACTCAGCCTGACCGAGTAGCATTGCGTAGTCCCCGAAATTTGTGAATGACGACGTACTGCTTGTGCCCGAAAAGCAACGCCCCTCCGGCCATTCTCCACGACCTCCGGTGCCACACGACCAGCGGGGACACACCACTTTGGCTGGCTGTGGCAGGGCAGCACCAACCCGAAACAATCCTCGGAATCGCTGGCGTTGCGGTCGACACCCAATACCGACCTGCGTCAGAAAAAGGTGTGTCCCCCGACTATCGCTCTCGAGCACGAGCACGAGCACGAGCACGAGATTTTAAGGCCAAC
The DNA here is from genome assembly GCA_903871805.1 of uncultured Planctomycetaceae bacterium. Taxonomy (GTDB): domain Bacteria; phylum Planctomycetota; class Planctomycetia; order Planctomycetales; family Planctomycetaceae; genus SXXK01. Next base: position 14,184 of record CAIQIE010000397.1, read on the forward strand.
AAACGCCATGCAAAGTTCGAAAACGCCACATTTCCGAAACCGTCAACGGGGTGGACCGTATCGGGGTGGCTGGCCCCCAGTGTTCGATGGCACCACGATCCTTTGCTATCACCCGCGTTGGGCATTTTGATGCCAAACCAGCCTGCAATTCAGCCTGAAGGGCTGCCAGAAAATAGCCGGCGGCAAGCACCGCGCCGCCGCCGGAACTGGCGCCCAAACGTGAACCCTTCCTGACGGGGTTGCAGACAACGCGGAACAGCAAACATCACGTGTCGTCTCGCATCGCCCTCGGGGCAGAGCACACTGCCGTCGGCCACATAGTCCGGGACGAAGAACCGACACCGGACGGCTCGCGCCATTCCGCTTGCATGCGGACCCAACATCAGAACATCCCGCCGTTTCGCCCACGCCATGGTAAAAACTCCACCCGCTAACGCCCTGTTTTTTTCAAGAATCCAAAACTCTCGAAAAACAGGACCAGGACCCGTACAAAGTGCCAAACGACAGGTGGATGGCCCCATGTTTTGTCTTTCGGAATCCAACACCAACCAGTCTCCGTGCCAATAAAATTTCTTGTCCCCTTCGCCATGCAAACCTTGCATCGGCTCGCTTGACGCAGCCATCGACCGGTGATCCGGAGCTCATCATGCGACGTCACCAATCACCCAAATCCCCTGATTTCCGACGCAATTCCGTAACGCAGAACATTCTCACCGCACGAGCAAAATGCTTGCCAAAACAGAAGCAGGTGTTACAATTCGTCGGCATTTATTAATATTTGCCAGCATTTGGTAACAAGCGATGCCGACCATGAGAGATCAGATTCTCAAGATGTTTCACAGCACACCCGTGCTGCGAGCCCGAGACTTTGTTCGTGCTGGGATTGCCAGAGAACAACTGAGTCGATTGGTCAAAGATGGTGTTCTCGTTCGGCCGGGACGTGGTCTCTATGTACTGACGGACGACGCGCCGACGGAACACCGATCGCTGGTTGAAGCGACTCGGCTTGTCCCGTCGGGAGTCATTTGTCTGCTGTCCGCGCTGCAGTTCCATGGACTCACCACACAAGCTCCATTTGAGGTCTGGATGGCGATCCACCATAAGGCACGAAAGCCCGGAGCCAAATCACTTTCACTGCGGATTGTGCGATTCACTGGCCTCGCACTGACCTCTGGGATTGAAGAACACATCCTTGAAGGTGCTCTCGTTCGCGTTTACTCAGCCGCAAAAACAGTGGCCGACTGTTTCAAATTTCGCAACAAGGTCGGCCTTGATGTGGCCATTGAAGCGCTGCGTGATTGCCTGCGGCAGAAAAAAGCAAATCGCGAAGAACTCTGGAATGCTGCGAAGGTCTGCCGGATGACCAATGTCATGCAGCCTTACCTCGAGGCCACGACATGACGAGCAAACCTCCTCGCAACATCGCAGCCTCCGTACGG
>CAIQIE010000398.1 GCA_903871805.1 uncultured Planctomycetaceae bacterium
GCTTCGAACAAGGGGTTTCTGTCGCTGGGTGTTGGCGAATACCTGCAGCTGCTGGACTGGACTGCGCGTCAGGTACGTTCTGACAAACGCGGAGCGATGCCTGCGGATCTGGAGCCGCTTTTTGAGCGGCTGCAGATTTCGGCAGAGTTGTGGGTGGAGTGCGTCGAGAACTTCCATAAATGGTTCCGTTCCAGCGTGGGCCGTCCGAAATCGATGTCGAATCACGCGGACGTTCAGGGCCACAACCGGGCCATCAGTATTACGTCCTCGCGCCGGGTGTTTGTGTGAATGGCAGTGGGCAGTGGGCGACACGGGGCTTTTGCAGTGCCGCGTTGTCTGTAACCCTTTTCGAGTTGGTTCACGTGTGTGTGAAGATCCAATGACGGCGCTTGGACAGCCAACGGCTATTTTCTGCCAGCCCTTCAGGCTGAAGCGGCGAGACGACAACAGGACATAGAGGGATAACAGGACATAGATGGATGGCCAAATTTTGTTTCCAGGCTACCGGATCTGGCCGAAACTCCAGCAGATTCTGCAGTTTTCGGCATGGACGACAGTGCGGAACTGGAAGACCACGAATGATCGGCCGGTAAAGTTCCCAAAACGGGAATATTTTCTAAAATTTATCTCGTGGCGCGGGAACAATGCACGTAGTATCTGTCAGGACACTCCGCGAATTCTGGACAAAGCACGCTGATGCCGAACAGCCTCTGAAGGCATGGTTTCGCGAAGCAGAAGCCGCGAGATGGGGGTCGTTTGATGAGATTAAGGCTCGCTATCGCAGTGCGGACGTCCTTCCCGGAAACCGTGTGGTGTTCAACATCAAAGGCAACCACTACCGGTTGATTGTCAGGATTCATTACAACACAGGGCGCCTGTTCATCCGTTTTGTGGGGACGCACGCCGAATACAACAAGATCGATGCGGGGACGATCTGATGAAACCAAAACTCATTAAAACGGAGAAAGACTATCAGGCTGCACTGGCACGCCTCGATGAGATTTTCGATGCAGAATCGGGAACTCCGGATGGCGACGATGCGGAACTGTTGACGGCCCTGATTCAGATGTACGAAAAGGAGAAATACCCCATCAGTTTGCCCGATCCTGTCTCGGCCATCAGGTTCCGTATGGAACAACAGGGATTGAAGGCCAGGGATCTGGTTCAGTACATCGGTAGCGCACCGAAAGTGTCGGAAGTCTTGTCCGGGCAACGTGAACTTAGTAAGACCATGATTCGCAAACTTTCGACGGGATTGGGCATTCCTGCCGAGGTGCTGTTGCAGGAGGCTGGGGCCGCGCTCCCTTCGGACGCCACGCTCCACCTGGGAAAACATTTTCCAATCGCTGAAATGGCCAGGCGAGGCTGGTTTGCTGGATTTACAGGCACCGCCGCCGAGGCAAGATCTCAACGGGAAGATTTGCTGACGGATTTTGTTGGCGTACTCGGCGGTAAGGCTCTGCAGCCGGCACTCAATCGGCAGCATTTCCGTGAGAGAAGTCAACAGGATCCGTATGCACTTGCGGCATGGAGGATTCGTGTCATTAATCTCGCGTTGCAGGAATCTCTGCCGGCGTGGAAGCCCGGCAGTGTCAACGAGAAATTGCTGCGAGAAGTTGCCCGGTTGAGCTATCTGGATTCCGGCCCGCTGCTGGCCAAAGAGTTTCTGAATAAAAGTGGTGTTCACGTGATCTTCGAGCGGCATTTGCCCAAAACGCATCTTGACGGAGCGGCCATTCAATTGCCGAATGGTTCACCGCTGGTGGCTCTGACGTTGCGACATGACCGATTGGATCATTTTTGGTTTACGCTGTTTCACGAACTTGCACACGTGGTCCTGCACCTCGATCAAGACAACATTGAGGCGTTCTTCGACGACTTGTCCGAGGAAGGAAAGGACAAGTGTGAACGTGAGGCCGATGCCTTGGCGTCAGATGCGTTGATTTCGCACACCGCATGGAAATCGGCAAGGCTTTCGACAGCATCTCAGCCGAGTGAGATATTGGCATTTGCAAAGAAGGTGCGGGTGAGTCCAGCGATTGCGGCGGGACGTATTCGTTTTGAGTCCAAAGACTGCAGGGCGTTTTCAAATCTCGTTGGTGCCGGAAAAGTACGTTCGATGTTGACGATCGAAGGAAGCTGACAAATTGCCGATGACTGTGCCTGCGATCCCGATGCCAGAAGACACGGGGCTTTTGCAGTGCCGCGTTGTCTGCAACCCCTTTCGAGTTGGTTCACGTGTGTGTGAAGATCCAATGACGGCGCTTGGACAGCCAACGGCTGTTTTCTGCCAGCCCTTCAGGCTGAAGCGGCGAGGCGACAACAGGACATAGATGGCTGGCCCCGTTTTGGCTTCGCCATAGGACCTAGATGGCTGGCCCCGTTTTGGCCGTTTTGTCTTCGCCGTTTTGGTTCCACCAATCAGAATCCTCGGTCGAGAGTTTTTCCATTGATTACC
>CAIQIE010000399.1 GCA_903871805.1 uncultured Planctomycetaceae bacterium
CTGAGAATGCGGTCCACCAGAATGGAAAAGTTGTCTTCGTTCTTTTCCAGTTCAACGATCTCTACGCGGTCGGCAATCTCTTCCGGGATGGAGGATTCGCTGAGCTGTTGCTTATTTACGACGATCACTATGCGTGGAACATCACACTGCATTGTTAATGCAAACGTGCGAACCATCTGCTGTGGAGCCACACCCCGACTGTCTATCACCAAATAACGGGCATCCTGTGCCAGACTTAGCCGGGGGACTTCGGCGGGTGAATAACATTCCATCAGGCGACATTGTCCGGTCAGAGCACTTCCCAGACTGCGAAGAAATCCGGGAGAACCACTACAGATAAGAGCTGTCTCGAGTTGCACGTCAGAATCCTGTTGGTTGGAGATGTTTTCCGGGTTCAGCGTCTGAACAGTGTTGTGGCAGCGAGTTCGGCCGAACAGACAATTTGTTAATGAACCGTCTAAAGCAGGATCAGTGCCACTTATTGGTTTTTCTCCCCAGGTCGAAAAAACACTGACTTTTTGAACCATGGCACTCAAGGCCATGCTGCAGCAACGCAACACGCGTGGAAGGCTGGCATCATCTCGCGTCAATGATGCGTACACAGGACATAAGAAATCTCAGTGTTTTCTGACTGCCTGTTGAGCTTTTGCAACAGGCACACCGTGTGGAGTACTTCATGTTGCGTTGTGGACCCTGTTGTGGAGTCGTGTGTTGCCACGTATGTTTGCAGCGTGCAGCATTCCGTGATGTAGCTCGATATCCTTAAAAAACGATTATATTCAGGAAAATATGGCGGAGTATCACTTTTCGCATCAGTCTATGGGCCCTGGTAATACCGGTCACAGGAATGGTTTCTCAGGTATTGCTTCGTGCATGAATACCTGAAACACCAGGATAGGGTTCTGTCAGTTCTCCGGTCATGTTGTCGGAAGACATCTCCTATCAAGCGGCTCCTGCCTCGTCGGTATCTGCCAAAACGAGGAGTAGCTCGTCAAACATCATCGGGAGGTGCCAGCCAACCGCCTATCGGCAGCCACCGGCCTCGCGGGTGGCCAGCCGGTAAAACGCTGTCAAACGGGAATTTATGGTGACAGAGGTCCGCTGACAGCGACTTTCAGCCTGTTGAAAAACGCTGTGGCTTGTGCCAGCCCCGGTCTCGTCATTCTCGCGAAGCTTTGCGAATCCAGTGATTCTTTAGAACACTGACCGTTGATCCCCATCTGCGCGGGGATGACTATCGATTTTCTACGGGCTGCTATCCGTCGGAAGACCGGGCAGATCTGTATGCCTGAGCCCTGACTGAACAAACTCCAACGTAATGACTGTCGGACGCCTGCTGTGGATCGATGGTGGGGATACCGCGGAAATGACCGCTTCTGACATATCGTGAGATAACGGCAAGGCTGGGGGGCACCATCCCGCCAATTGAAGAATGCCGCGTTCTCGTCAGCCCCGTCTGATCAACATGTTACATTCCGGAAGATTGATTCCTGGAACAGGATCTCAATATGGGGTTCTGTTTCCGGAAATGCCCGGCATTGCGGCTCATTTTGACTGCGGCCGTGTTTTTCGATTGCCGGTATTTTTCGATTCCTTTGACTGTTTCGTGTTATTAATGTGCGTCCACAGCACCGGACAGCCGCGGATTTGTCGTGAATACGGAACCGTGCTGGTCGATGAATCAGGCGTCGAAATGCCATCGAATTGAAACAAGCGCAGGACACTGATGCCATGGATACACCAGATACAAACTCTCCGATTGACGCTTCAAAGACACCGACTGTCGCACATGTGGCGCCGCTGGCCGTGTTTATGGGGTTCCTGTTTGTGCTGGATGGAATGCGTTCCATGGGCCTCACGAATTCCGCTGAAACTGCCGCATGGTGGCAACGACAACCGGAACTGTGGCTGTATCCACTGCAGACGGCGGCAACACTGGCGGTACTGTGGTTTTATCGCAAAAGCTACACATTTCGCCCGCTGAATGGCTTGTGGCTCGCGGTATTGCTGGGCGTGCTGGGGATTGCCGTCTGGATTGCTCCAGGATTTCTGGCGACTCAATTCCGAATGAATCCCGGGGTCCTATCCTTTCTGGGATTCAAATCCCGGACGAATGGTTTTGACCCGACGCTGCTGACAGTTTCTGGCGGAACTCTGTACTGGCTGGTTGTTCTGGCACGGTTTGTCAGGCTGGTCATTGCGGTGCCGCTTGCCGAAGAAATCTTCTGGCGTGGATTTCTCATGCGGTATCTGGTGAATCCGGACGGTGACTTCTGGCAGGTCCGTTTCGGTACCTTTCACTGGAAAAGCCTGACGATAGTCACTGCACTTTTCGTGGCGGCACATTCCGCGGCTGATTATGCCGGAGCGGCCATCTTTGGAGTCCTGATGTATTTTCTGGCGGTCAGAACAAAGAGTCTTGCAGCGTGCGTGCTGATGCACGCTGTGGCCAACCTGCTGCTGGGGCTGTACGTCCTGAAGACTCAACAGTGGGGCTACTGGTAGTTCCGGGGGCATTCCGTAAGAGGCGTGCCATTTTCGGCAACAATCAATATTCCCTGACTGCAGGACGCTGATCACGGACCGTAGGAAATCCCGGGCTTCCGTTTCGACGGGGACATTTCTGGCTGATGTCCGTTCAGACCATTATCGGGGGGATTTGAAGCATGTTTGTGCTGATCCCCCCGAGTTCAGTTCTATTGGCTTACTGTGGTGGCCCGCTGGCAATCACAGCGGCATCCACGGCTGAGGCATACTTTTCGAAGTTACTGCGAAAACGCTGTGCCAGTTTTTTTGACGCTGCTTCAAAAGCTGCGGTGTCTCGCCATGACAGTCGCGGCTGCATCATCTCCTGCGGGACTCCGCTGCAGGCAGTGACGACATCCAGTCCCATAAAGGGATCTCGAACCCGCGGTACGGAATTCAGCTCGCCTGAGTGAATGCCGTCGATGATCGCTCGGGTAAATCGCAGGGGCATGCGGCTTCCTGTGCCATATGAGCCACCAGACCAGCCTGTGTTCACCAGCCAAACCCTGGCCTGGAATTTTTGTACTTTCTCTGCCAGAAGTTTGGCGTAAACCGCGGGATGCCAAACAAGAAACGGTCCGCCAAAACATGGGGAAAATGTGGCTTCGGGCTCTGACACACCCATTTCTGTGCCGGCAACTTTGGCGGTATAGCCACTGATAAAGTAATACATCGCCTGCTCTGGTGTCAGCCGCGAGACGGGAGGCAACACGCCAAAGGCATCGCATGTCAGAAAAATCACGTCGGTCGGATGACCAGCCACGCAGGGAATCCTGGCGTTTCGCATATACTCGATCGGATACGCACCGCGGGTATTTTGAGTGATAGACGTGTCGTTAAAATCGACATGCCGGTGAGCCTTGTCGTACACCACGTTCTCAAGAACCGCGCCAAAACGCAGTGCCTCAAAGATTTCCGGCTCTGACTCCCGCGTCAGATAGACGGCTTTGGCGTAGCAACCACCTTCGATATTGAAGATCCCTGTGTCCGACCAGCCGTGCTCGTCGTCACCAATCAGAAATCGCCGCGGATCAGCTGACAAGGTAGTTTTTCCAGTGCCGGACAGCCCAAAAAGTACCGAGGACTGACCGGTGACACGATCGCTGGTAGCCGAGCAGTGCATCGACAGGATGCCGCGTTTGGGAAGCACATAGTTCATGTAGGTGAAGACGGCCTTCTTCATTTCACCAGCATATTCGGTTCCCAGAAGCACAACCTCACGACGTTCAATACTCAGGTCCACACTGGTCCGAGATGTCATACCGGATGTGTAGCGATTAGCCGGGAAGGCACCTGCGTTGTAGATCACAAAGTCTGGTTCGCTAAAGTGTTCCAATTCGTGATCCGTCGGTCGAATCAGCATGTTGTGCATGAACAATGCGTGGTACGGCCTGGCACAGATCACACGCACTTTTAAACGCTGCGAAGGATCCCACCCGGCATAGCCATCCACACAGTAAATGCGGCTTTGTGTATTCAGATAGTCAACGGCCCGCTCACGATTGATGGAAAACGACGATTCGTCCAGCGGAAAATTTACCGGGCCCCACCACACGTCCGCTTCTGAGTCCGGATGGCGGACAACGCGTTTGTCCTTTGGAGAACGGCCGGTTTTCTCGCCGGAATAAGCAATCAGGCAGCCTGTGTCTGAAATCCCAGAACCCTCTTCATGGCGAATCGCCTCTTCATAAAGTCCACCGGGGGACAAGTTACGAAGTACCTCTCGAACTGTGATCCCGTGCTGCCGCAATGTGAACTGAGTTTCCATAAAAGACATCCTGACTAAACGGAATATGCTGAGATGCTGGCGAGCCTGCAAATTAACCGGGCGCAGTCCGAGAAAGCGCAGCTTTTGATGTTCTGTCTGGCAATTCTGCCTGCCACAGGTGGAAGAATCCAGATTTTTCACCCCGACGCTTTGTATTGAACCTTCGATCTGCCAGATTTTACACGCAACTGGAGTACCAGAATTTGCAGAATTGAGTGGTTTTCAACATCAGGAACGCGGCCTTTGTCATTGCTGCCTTTGTCATTGCTGACAGCCTGTTGAAAATCGACGTCATCTCCGCGCACGCGGTGACCCGGAAATCATTATCTCAGGATTCACCGCGTTCCTGCCTCCGTGGGAATGACGAGGTCCACGCTTTGTCCAGGGAAAAAGCATTTACTCCACGATTTCCTGCCTCAGTCGATGTAGAGGAACTCATTGGAATTCAGCAACGCCCGACACAACTCTGTCTGACCATGTGACGGCTGCGGCAGTCCGGCATTGCCCTGATGCTGGCGAATCTGTGTCATCAACGTGCGACACGCTTCCCGCTCTTCTGCGTCCGGCATCCTTTGAAAAATGAATCGGAACGCTGATTCCACCGCTAGTTCCTTTGACGCTGCGCTATCCCCGGGGCCCGCGTCTGCAGTCGCGTTGCTGACCCTGCTGGCAAGGCCTTTGGAGTATCGGGCAGTGTCAGGGCTGTTCAGTAGCATAATGGCCTGGGGAGCAACGATCGTTTCATCGCGGCGTCCACACGATGTCGTGGAATCAGGCAGGTCGAACACCTGCAGGAATGGAATCGGCAAACAGCGTTTTCTGATCAGAAAGATGCTGCGAACGTCGGCGTCCTCCAGTGCATTCGCGTACCAACCCTGCTGACGCCCCTCGTCCTTGCCTTCTTCAGCTTCCAGAATTGCTGGCTGGGCATGACGCAACTCTTCTGGAACCGGAGGCCATCGGGGCGGCCCGCCGTCACAGGTTTGCAACAGCCCGGACACCTGCAGCAGACAGTCTCGAAGTGATTCTGCATCCAGCCGTCGCACGTTCTGACGCCAGAACAGACGATTTTCCGGATCGGTATGGGCCAGCATCACTGCAGGAATTTGGGATGTCTGCCGATAAGCCGCCGATGTCAGGATCAACCGGTGCATGGCTTTTACGGACCAATGTCGCCGAGGAAACTCCGTTGCCAGGAAGTCCAGAAGTCGCTGATGAACCGGACGGGCACCGGTATGTCCCAGATCGTTGGGCGTCGCAATCAGCCCCACTCCGAAATGCTGTTGCCAAAGGCGATTGACAAAGACACGGGCTGTCCAGGGATTTTCCGGTGACACAATCCAGTCTGCCAATGCCAAACGTCGACCACTGCTGCCAACGAACGGTTTGATTGCAGCAGGCTGGGGGTCCTGGAGAGAAGGGTATCCCGGTTCCACTGTCTGACCTGGTGAGGCATGGTCTCCCTGACCAAGGATATGGGTGACAGGAATTCCGCTGTCACGATCCGAAACCCCCATGGCATGTTCCGGTTGCTTCAACTGTGACTCGAGGTTGGTGATTTCCGTTGTCAGCATTTCGTGCTGCGAGTCTTCTGCTCGTTCTAACTGCTGCCTGAGTGCTGCAATTTCGCTTTCGAGTTGCACATTCCGCCGTCGCTGCTTTTCCAGCTCCTGCTGAGTGGAAATCACGACGTCATCCTTTGGCAGCATGGACGCAAAGAATGCTCGCATTCGATAGTGGTCAGCCTGCGTCAATGGGTCGTACTTGTGATCGTGACACTGACAGCAGGACATGGTCAGGCCCAGAAAAGCCGACGCCGTGGTGTTGGTTAGGTCCGCCTGAACTTCCGCCTGCAGTCGCTCCTCTTCCTGAAAGATCGAAGCGGTGCTGTCCCATTGTCCCAGCCGCAAAAAGCCCGTCGCGGTCAGCATCTCGGCCTGTGCTGCAGATGTCACGGGCCCCTGAACCAACTCGTCCCCCGCAATCTGCTCCCGCACGAACAGGTCGAATGGCTTGTCACTGTTGAAGGCACGAATGACGTAGTCGCGATACTTCCAGATCAACGGACGGAATTCATCCCGCTCGTAGCCGTTTGTGTCTGCATAGCGAACCACATCCAGCCACAGTCTTGCCTGCCTTTCACCATATTGATGCGAATTTAGCAGGCGATCCACCACGCGTTCCCAGGCGTCTGGAGCTTCGTCCTGACAGAAGGCGTCAACGTCTTCCGGAGTTGGCAGCAGGCCCGTCAAATCCAGAGTCACTCGGCGAATCAGTGTCCGACGATCTGTCTCTGGCGAAAGCGACAATCCGCTCGACGCCAGCTCCGCTGACAGAATCGCGTCGACCGGATGAACTCCTGCCGGCAATGGACCAGTTTCCACTGGAGTCCGCAGCGACCACAATCCAAGACGTTCTTCACCAAAGATCTGCCGGACAGGATTGCGCGGGTCGACAAAGGCATTGCCAACGTCGGGCGTTACGGGGATTGCCAGCCCACCCGGAAGCTCCGTGGGCCCCCAGTCCGCTCCTGCCTGCTGCCATGTTCGCAAAATATTGATTTCGTGTTCGGAAAGACGCTGCCCCGGCGGCATCTGAAAGTCCGCGTCCTCCCATGAAATTGCCAGTTGCAGTAACCTCAGGGATCCTTTGGCAGAAGGCATCGTCGCAGCGCGGTCACCACCTTTGTGCAGTGACTCTGCCGAATCCAGGCGAAGTCCACCTTCCTGCTTGTCCGCGCCATGGCATGATACGCAACGCGTTTGAAGAATGCGGCGTGCTGCGATTGTGGTGGCGGCAGCGGATTCGTCTGCAGCACATGGCTGATTCACACACGACGGACACAGCAGGCATGCTGACAGCATCACCGCTTTCCAACTGTGCGTCTGGCCAACAGTCCGGAAGTAACCTCGTCTGATCCGCGTCGTCTGCATCATCGCCACTCCGACAAGCTCCTGCACCGCGTGTCGTGATCTGAAAACACTGTCGCACCCGAATGAGCTGCAGGCTGCCAGAGCGGAATACGCCAACAGCCTCGGTCGGGCAGGATGCACGCTACTTCAGACAAAAAAGAATGTAGACTCAGCAGTGCTGCGCAGCAAACGCCGGCGATCTTCGACGGATGCAAAGTCCAGCCGATCACGAACCAGCGCGATGGACGCTCCGTACGAATTGGGGTCGGTCAGTTGGTACGGCGAATCACTGGCCCACATCAGCCGATCCGGTCCAAAGGCTTCAAACAGACGGCGAATCATCGGAATCAGCTCGTCATGCGGCGGCTGCTTTTTTCCAAGAGCATAGTAGGCCGAAATCTTCACACGAACTTTGGCGTGCTTTGCAAGGCCGCACAGAGCACTCAGGTCGGCATCCCGAATTTCACCCGAAATCCCAACGCGGGCAAAATGGTCAATCACCACCGGTGTTGACGGATACTTTGCACACCACTGACCCACAGCCTCAAGGTCTTCCGGATTGATGAGGCAGCACATATTCTGCCCGGTTTCGGCACCCGTCTTCCACATCAGCTGCATTCCATGTCCCTGCAGCCAGTCCCTGCGATCTTCGCGAGGCCCAATGCGAAAGCCCGTCACGCCCGTTTTCAGCATAGACTTCATCGTGGTGTCAACGTGCGGCTTGGTGTCGTCGATCTGCCCGACAATGCGAAACAGGTTCGGGTGCTTCTTCCATGTGTCGACCAGATACGAATTGTCAAATCCGTGATACGGATGGTGCTGAATCAAAACCACTCGCCCAACACCATGCGGCCTTGCCACAGCGAGTAATTCGTCATCCGTGAAACTACGCGGCTTCAACACGTCGACGGGCTGACGGTCTCGCAGCGGATACGCAGCCAGATCCGTCGTCCAGATATGCGAATGCGCGTCAATCCATGGCGTTTCTGCATCGTCTGAGGCAGCCATTGCAGGTCCCACGGCAATTCCAGTAGCTGCAGCGCCCGCGACTGCAATCAGGGATCGGCGACTTAGTCTGTGCTTTACAGTCATTGCATAGGGTCCCTGAAAAATCTATGTTTGCTCAGCCAATCACAACGTATATCAATTGCCGTCAGAATTTTGCGGCAGAAGGGATACTTTACAACAGAACCAGGGGGCCAACCGAACCTCGAATCCGCTCTGGTCCAAACGACCTGTGCATGGCCGTCTGAATATCCTACGAAACCGCTGGGTCCTGCACCACCTCAAAAGCACCGACAATTTCCGGAGGAACCCGAAGCGGCTGGTGGTTGGAAAAGTTCACAAACGCCCATTGCGTTTCTGCACGGGCGATCAACTGTGGATCACCTTGCCTTGTGATTTCATACCGACGCCGTGATGTCACCCGCTTCATGTCGGCAATCCACGTTCGAACCACCACCGTGTCATCGGGAAGCGCCGGAGACAGGTATTCGATAAAATGTGACCGAACAACCCAGCCCCGGCCAAGCTCTCTGTAGGCTTTGGCAGGCCACCCTTGTGCTGCAGAATGCGCGATCGCCGCATCCTGCAGCCATCTCACGTAGACCACGTTGTTTACATGGCCAACTCCGTCGACGTCTTCTGGTTGCACGCGATGCGTGTATTCGAAAATGGCTGCCATGCCGACTGGAACTCCGCAAGGTGACCAACAAACACAAGGTGCGTCTACATTACTGGTGCGTGTCCACAACATGCGACAGCAGCAACCATGATTCTGTGGAACACGCCCGACATCTGTGCGCAAGATGAAAAGCTAATGCGGTTTTGCACGTGAGACGCCTGAAACTCAACCCGTGCCAGCATCGCCAGGTCCATTTTTCACGACCGCTTTTGCTTCCCGAGTGGCCTTGTACCATTCGTACACAATCGGAAGCAGGGAGACGATGATGATGCCAAAAATCACATAGGTGAAGTTCTTCTGCACAAATGGAAAGTTCCCAAAGAAATAGCCCGCGAACAGAAAGCCACCAACCCAGCACACGGCGCCTGACACATTAAACATCCAGAATCGGGCTGGATCCATCTTTCCAATACCGGCTACAAATGGCGCAAACGTCCGGATAATCGGAGCAAACCGGGCCAGGAAAATTGCCTTCCCACCATGCTTCTCATAAAAGGCCTGAGCCTTCATAAGATGCTGCTTGTTTAACAGCCAGGAACTCTCGCTGGAAAACACCCGCGGGCCAATTGAGCGACCGACAAGATAGTTCACTGCGTCGCCAATGATTGCGGCCACCAGCAACAAAACAAACATCAACGGCAGACTCAACTGAGACTCCGGATTTGCAATCAGTGTCCCGATCGCAAACAAAAGTGAATCCCCCGGAAGAAATGGCAGGACGATCACTCCCGTCTCTGCAAAAATGATGGCAAACAGAAGTCCATAAAGCCAGAAACCCAGCGAGGACGACAGGTTCGCCAGATGGTCATCCATATGCCGAATGACATCCAGCAACTGCAGCAGCCTGTCCATCAGTACCAGTCCTTCCAGAAGTTCCAAAGTGCGCCGCCCCGAGCGATGTGAGGGGCTGAGGGCTGAATTTACAGTATTTGGCGATGAAAGAGAAAGTAGCCCGGTATTTTCCCGGCAAAAGTCTTTCCGCTAACCTTCCCAGCAATCCGGCCTGGCGAAATGCCGGACGAAAGCGACTGTTCCGATTTTAGCGAGAGTCATGCTCCTGCAGTGCCACTCACACATCCGACTGGCGCTGTCTGAAACAAGTCAACACCCTGCAACATGGCCGGTGGGCAGGCGACCCTGGGGTCCTACCTGGGTTTCCAGGGGCTGTAGTCTGGAGTTATCTCATCGCCGCAGAGACCAAACGTTTTCCTGCTCGCCAAAACGCAAGGTGGCTATCCCCGGTATGGCGCGGCAACGATCTTCGTTCCATGCCAAACCGGTGATAGCCACTGCATACTGAATTGTTGTTTCCACAAGGCCGATCTTGCGCTGCTAATTCGCAGTAAACACGGCTGGATCGTCGATGATGATCGGTGTCGACCAGGTACGACCATCGTTCATGTTGCAGACGTTAAAGAAATGTGTCGCAAACATTTCGGCTGAGTAATTGTAGGGCGTTCCCGAATACAGGTGATCACCCGGGGTCAGGTTACTGACGCCCTGCTTCGCGTAATAGTGCACTCGGCCATCTCCAGTCACGGACATTCCCAGAGTCCACCAGCCAGGCGATAGCTTGAGACTCTTGATTTCATGACCAAGATTGTTCCCGCGAATGATGAGGTAGGCTTCGTCTTCCTTAAAGCGGCCGTCGTGGGAACTGTGGAATTCCACAAAGAAACCCGGCCAGTAGTCTTCCTGCTTCCGGACGGTCTTGCTGAACAGAAAGACCTTTTCCTTTTCAGAGATTGTCGTCTTCAGGTCAATCCGATAGCCAAAGTGTGATCCGGATCGGTTTTCCCACTGATCAAAGGGGGGCAGGTAAATCCGTGTCAGGCAATTTGGTGTTCGCGACGTGTTAATGATGCCCACTCGCGAAGAGCAGGCCATGATCAGGTCGTCCTGCTCCATCTGCATGGAATTGATGCCCGGGATCCCTGAGTTGAGCGTCTGTATCTTCATCGAGCCTTTGCTGCCCGGAAGACCACCCGGTGGCGTGTCAATCCGCACGATGTGGTCGGGCATTCCTCGCTTGGGACTCTCAAACCAACGTTTGTTTGAGGACACGCCGGTGGGAGACCGGACCTGCTCGTCCTGTTCCCGACTGGCTTTAACGCCGTTGGGAATCCATTTCCATGTTTCGTCTTCGAAATCATCGCCAACCTGCGTCAGCCTGGTACCAGTTCCCGGAACGACCTGCGCCGCCGAGAAGGTCTGAAGCAGTGGAAACGCCAGCATGAAACAGGCTGCATGGATCAGATGATGTTTAACCGACCTCATGTCGTCAACGCTCCTCATGTAACACCTGGCTGTCATAACGATGGTTCTTCCGGGCTGGTGTTCGCCCCGGACAGGGAATGGATTTCAAGGCCTCGTGGTGCCGCTTCACAGCATGACGGATATTTCATCCATTGCTCGGTGTGTCGAATACCGGGACAAAACTATGAGTGCAGTCGTCGTGGCATGCATTCCGTTTTCGGCGGTTTCGGCCGCTGGGGTGAACCGTATCATGCCAATGACGCAGTGAACTCCTTAGGAATGTTATCGGCAGTCGTTTTGAACGCGGTGAATTCAAATCTGCCAGTCGCTGGCAACAGTGACTGCCATACGGGCTTCAGGCGGCCGGAGAACGGCAGTTTCGCCTGAATTTCCGTCCTCTTCGTGACCTTTGAAGTCCTGGTGTGAAAAACGCCCAGACTCCGAATTCCGGTGTTTTCATACCGATCAGAGAGTTTGGGCTGGTTTCTGAAGCCTGGTGGAAAATTTCCGTCATCCTCTTGCACACGGGGACACAGCCAAACCCTTTCCCGGCCCGGAAAATCGGAACCAGTGGCATCCGTGAGGCACGGGCCCCCTCATTGCGGACGTTCATTCAGTCGAAAAGCGGGGCTTGCACCCAGGGCTGCTGAGACCCTGACTACCGGCGATTCTCGGCCACCCCTCTTTGTGGGTGCTCGGGACCTTCTTTGTGCATGTTTCTGCAATCACACTGGATTGCCATTTCCACGCGAATGACGGGAGATTGCGTCACTGATTTCACAGAAAGTTGCCGTAAAGACGGTGATCACACGACTCCGGAACTCAAAATCACTCCCAATCACTGTCTGACCGCTTCCAAACCCAGTCACTATTTCCCATCCAGCATTTTTCCTCGGAAATCTGCGGGTCGTTGTCCGACTGGAAAACCTGAACGGTTAAGCAAAGAGAATGGATTTGCCTGAAATTTCAGGCAAATTTGCTGTGGGTAACCAGAGTCTGGGAAATTGTCAGGTGCTGAGTTGCCGAAAGAGCCAGTGCAGGTTAAACTCTGCTGACGAGAAAAGCGCAAGTGGCGAAATTGGCAGACGCGCTAGCTTCAGGAGCTAGTGGGAGTTAAATCTCGTGCAGGTTCAAGTCCTGTCTTGCGCATCGCGGTGTGTTGATTCGCACCTCGTCTTATTTCTAAAACACGTGACTTTTGTCACGTGTTTTTTTGTTTGTCCAGCGAAGCTGGCAATCCCCATTGCTGCCTGCCAGCGACATCACCCCTTTCATGGGGCCGATGCTTCGGGGCATGACAGTGCGAATTTGGTGAATTTTGGGACATCCCGCTATTTTCCGTGGGAAATACGACGGACAGAAATGGCATCCTACGGCGAACTGGGGCTGTTCGATTTGGCGTCAATTCCGAACAGAATCCTTCCTTAGGTGATCTCAGTCCTGGAAGGCAGGATCTGCATACGGTCCCGTTCATACGGTTCTGTGAGAGGTCAGAGTCGCGGTTTCGACACCTCGACTCACACTGGTCAATTGCCCGGACCGCACACGATTCGATACCTGAAAAAACGGCATCCGCTGCGACTTTTGGCTTCGGCCAACTGGCTGCCCGGCAAAACAGCGGCGACACCCATAATTTGCCGTCAGGACGTTTTTTCAGGCCTGCAATCCTCTGAAAATGTGCGAATCCCATTGATAACGCGATGGACAGTGGTCAGCCAGCAAAGTCCGGTGAATGTCCACGCCAGTCGCCCGTATGATTCCGGAAACAGGCAGAACAGCACAAAAAACAAGATCGTCTCTGTGCCTTCCATCAGGCCCACCGAATAAAAGAAGGATTTTTGCTGGTTCCGTGCCTGAGGAATCCCACGTTTTGCGGCCAGAATGGCGAATGCCAGAAACGAGCCAGAGGTTCCAAAGAAGCTGAACAGCAGTCCGCACGACGCCAGTAGATTGTCCGGTTGACTCAGCCCAAAACAAAATGGCACTGCAGCGTAAAAGACAGCATCCGCGACGCTGTCCAGAAATCCACCGACGTCAGTCGCATGTGTGCGCCGGGCTACCATGCCATCCAGACCGTCACACAATCTGTTGGCCAAAATCAGCACCAGAGCGGCTTTGTACCAACCGACGACAATTGCGGCACATCCCACCGTCCCCAGCAAAAAGCCGGCACACGTAAGCGAATTCGCTGAGATTCCTGAGCAGGTTAGCCACGCCGCCAAAGGATCCAGTCGTGGGTCAAGCCAGCGCCGAGCAATTCGGTCCAGCATGGCTGCGATCCTTCTTTCAAAAGTACTTCATCGACAGCCAGCTACACCTTCCAGCCCAAACAATCGCCGCTTGGCTTGGGGCGAGTTGCCGGCGTCATCCAAGTTTCGCCGCTGCTGGCGAACGCTTTGAGCCGGGGCAAAACTGCCTGGTCCGCCCCATCCCTGGCTTCTGCAAATCACGTAGCCGCTTTTCAGCGCACGTTCATCCGACTACTGCTGGTTTCTGGCGAACAAGTCTTCAGGCCCCGACAGGATGTGCTGCCATCGATACCAAAGCCAGAAAACGATCCAGAAAGCACGCGATGGTTTCAACACCGCAGATTTTGGAATGCGCCCGAGTGGATTCGAACCACTGACCTACCGCTTAGAAGGCGGTTGCTCTATCCAACTGAGCTACGGGCGCGTTGAAAACACGAATTTCTTTACTGAGACACCGTTCTGGATACCCCAAAAGGCGTCCAGCAACCCTGGTGGCATGCTGCGAGTCTACCGTCTAACTGTCTGCCGGAAGACTCCTCCAAGTATCCGGGGCGGAAGTATGTCGTTCCTTGGTCAGAGATGCAAGCCGAGCAGGCCGTACTGCAGATCGCAGGAATCTCCTAAAAACGATGCAAACCGCCAGGCCGCCACTTTTCAGGATTTTGAAACAACGCTGGTCCGCAACCGCGGTTACTGAGCGGGAGCGGCGCCGTCAGGACTCAACCCACCATCATCAGTCGTTGTCGGCGCCGTTGGGAGCGGTTGCTCGGCCGCCTGTTGCTGCCCGAAACCTATCAATTGCGCCGCTTTCTCTGGAAGACTTTTTCCATACTCCATGGCCAGCCATCCCAGAACTCCCAAAACAGCCAGCAGAACCATTAAAGACACAACTCCGACCATGTTGCGGAAGTAATCTTTGATCCTGCGTTTCAGGTAGAACCTCTTCTGGTCGCGATCCACCCGACTGTACAAGTTCTTCATGTCCTCCTTGCGTATGGCCGCTGTCCTTCGAGCCAGACTGTCTTCGACCGCTTTGGCGAATTCCGGGAACTGCGCCAGAGGATAATAGGTGCCGTCCGCGGACGCTTTGACTCGCGCCCTGGCTGTCAGCTGTCCAGCCGCCAGCATTTTTAGAATGCGTCCGGTGGAATGTTTTTCCACCAGCGTGTGGCCTTTGGCATCTTCAAACTGAACAAACCAGATTCGCGTGGATCCTGGGGCAGGTTCAGTGCCGAATGAAGGCGGTACTGTTGCATTGCGTCGGCCAGGCTGAGTGACACTGCCTTGCGAAGTCACACTGCCCGGCAATCCACTGATCAGTCGGGCTCCCGGTGCCACTTCTGCCGAATTCATAAAGCTGAGTGTTTCGGAATGAATGCCCAGTGCAGTCAGGTCGCGGACGACTTCTTCACAGGCTTTATGCCGGTGCGCCGGATCACGGGCCATCATCCTGTCCATGATCAGGTCCAGCTTCTCCGGGATCTCCGGCCGAAGGCTGCGGGCCGATGCGTGCGTCCCCTTCTCTTTCGCCATAACCACTTCAAGCGTCGTTTTGCCACTATACGGCAGTTTGCCGGTCAGCATGTGGTACAGGGTCACGCCCAGCGCGTAAATGTCCACGCGGATATCGACGTGCTTCGCATTACGCGCCTGCTCGGGCGCCATATAAAGAGGTGTGCCGAGTCCAGTGCCACTCTGCGTCATCGAAACATCGTCGTCCAACGCTTTGGCCAGTCCAAAGTCAGCAACTTTTACGACGCCTTTTTTTGTCACAAGAATGTTGTCAGGCTTGATGTCGCGATGGATCATGTTTTCCTGATGAGCATGCCGCAGTGCTTCGGCACAGACAATCGCCACATGCACTGCGTCTCCCACCGTCATTCGCCCGTTTTCGTCGAGCCATTTCTGAATGCTGGGCCCATCAATGTACTCAATCGCCGCAAAATGGATGCCCTGAAACGCATCCACGGTGTAAATCTTCACCACATTCGGGTGGTCAATCCTGGCCATCGACTTGGCTTCACGCTCAAAGCGAGTCACGAAGCCCTCTTTTTTGGATAGCTCCTTCGACAGCGTTTTGATGGCAACAAGCCGATCCAGGCTGATTTGGCGAGCAAGAAAGACTTTGCCCATGCCACCCTGGCCGAGCTCTTTCTTCAGTTCGTAGTCGCCAAGCTGGTGAACTTTGTTCGTAGGTTTAGCATTTTGTGGAGTTTCTGACACGACTCTCTTCCGCCGAGGCCCGAAAAAGAAGACCACGTGAGTATGGCTTTTTTCCCAGAGGCAAACAACTCATTTTCCGGCGATATGTGACGCTTCAGCTGAATTATGTGCCCTTTGGGCCCGGCAACGACTCCGGTTTGCCCCCCGGCAAATGCCGGATCAAATGCATGCTGATGATCGAATGCAAGAAGCGGATTTTGACAAACACGCAGTTTTTAGCGGACTGTGGTGCTTTATCAACACGGAATGCATTGCGGGCCCGCGGTTGATTGACCTGATGAACGATCATCGCAAAATTGCGGTAATCGGTGCCCCGTGATCGATGTCCAAACGCTTTCGATCGGGGATTTCCAGTTTTCTGGAGTCCAGCCCCATCTGCCGCAGGATCGTGGCGTGAATGTCCGTTACGTAGTGGCGATCCTCAACAGCGTGAAAGCCAAGCTCATCAGTCGCTCCATGCACCAGACCTCCCTTGATCCCACCACCCGCCATCCAGACAGAAAAGCCATAAATGTGGTGGTCCCGACCGTCGGCCCCCTGTGTCCCCGGAGTCCGTCCAAACTCACTGGCAAACAGGACAATCGTGGAGTCCAGAAGACCTCGCTGCCGGAGATCCTTCAGCAGTCCCGCAATCGGTTTGTCAACCGCGCGAAAATTCTTCTCGTGGTTCGCCTTCAGTCCGCCATGAGCATCCCAGACCCCGGCACCGCCAGCACCATGCTGCACCTGAATAAACCGCACGCCACGTTCGACAAATCGCCGTACCGCCAGCATCTGCATGCCAAAGTCCCGGGTCTCCGGCTGATCCATTCCATACAGAGCCTGAATCTCCTGCGTTTCCTGATCAAACTGCAGAATATCCGGTACGGACATCTGCATCCGATATGCCAGTTCGTAGGCCCTAATCCGAGCGGTCAGGGCGTTGTCGCCCGGATACTGGTCGCCGCGAAGTGTGTTTAGCCGCCCCACCAAATCAAAGCCAATCTTCTGTTCGCGAGCGGTGATCCCCGCGACCGGCTTACCAAAATCCAGCGGGTTTGCGGGATCAATACGAATGGGCACCGCATCATGTGCAGGCCCCAGATAGTGGCCATCTTTTGCATTCCAGTATTCGCGATTGCCGATCGAGATAAACTGAGGCAGGTTTTCGTTCAGCGACCCAAGGCCGTAATGCACCCAGGCACCAAGCGTCGGGAATTCTCCGTCCAGCATATGGCGTCCGGAATGAAACTGCGTCTGCGCGCCATGATTGTCATCCGTGGTGAACATCGAACGAATCACCGCGATGTCGTCAGCGCAACTGCCCATCTCAGGCACCCAGTCACTCAATTGCATCCCGCATTCGCCGTAATGGCGATATCCCACCTGAAGTGGATACAACCGATTTCTCTGCTGGCCATTCGCGTCGTTGACCACGGTCACTCGGGCCAACTTCAGCTTCGCGGGGTTCTGGACCTCTGAAAAGGGAGTCTCCGAAATGGTCAGGCCGGCATACTTGTTCAGCATCGGCTTCGGGTCGAACGATTCCGCCTGCGAAACACCGCCATTCATGAACAGCCATATGACACTTTTCGCCTGAGGAGCAAAGTGGGGCTGACCGTCCGCCGGTTGCCAGTTTCCGGAGGCCTCTTCAGTGGCTCGGGATTCCTTTTGCAGCAGCGCCGCCAGGGCAAGGCTGGAAAACCCCATCGCCGACGTCCCAAGAAACGGCCGCCGGCTTTGCATGTGTGGTGGTGAGGTCTTCATGGCTGATTCCGAGGCAGGAAACGAGGATGGTAGGCGGATTGGACGGAATTCGTGCGAAGTCAGAATCCATGCTTCCACGCAAAACGATACTCGCACGCACCCCGATTGCCAACCCCGATCACCTGTTTCCCGCCGTAGTTGTTGCCTTAACAACCGCCAAAAACCGGCCCCCCCCGTCATACTCGCCCCAGCGGACGTCCTCACTGGCGCTTCGGGTTGGTATCCGCCAGATCAATTTCACAACGTCCACAGCTTCCGCGAAAAGTTTCGAACTGATGAAAATAAAGCGTTTGCCTGCAATCACTTACGTCGCCAGGTGCCATGCACCTGTGTCCTTCCTGCACCTGTGTCCCACCGGGAAGCGACCAGAAAATACGAACCCGAAGCGCCAGCAAGGCACTCCACCCAGCGAGGTACTCGCGCCAACGCAGGCTGCGCGCTACAGGGTGGGTATCTGCCGGATCAATTTCTCAACGCCAACACCTTCCGCCAATAGTTACGGGTTTGCAGACGCCGTTGAGAAAAATGCTATGATCGCCCGCCTTCAGTAAAACGATGGCCGCTGTACGCTGACGATCATGCAGGTGGCCGGGATTTCAGCAAGACACAAGACAGAACCATGAAAACAAGAAATTTCGCTGACACCGGACGAACAGTTTCCGAGATTGGGCTGGGTTGCTGGCAGTTGGGCGCCGATTGGGGGCCTGTCAGCGATGCTGAGGCCTCGCGTATTCTGGAAACCGCAGTCGATCGCGGGGTGACATTCTTTGACACCGCTGACGTCTACGGTGCTGGGCGATCTGAATCACTGCTGGGACAATTTCTCAGGCAGCACAAAGCCGAAGTGTTTGTTGCCACAAAAGTCGGGCGGCGAAATTACCCTGGTCCATACCCAACGGACGTCCTGCGGCAACACATCGATGACTGCCGCCGTCGATTGGACGTTGATGTTTTGGATCTGGTGCAGCTGCATTGCATCCCGCCTGACGTGCTGGCGTCCGGAGAAGTCTTTGATTCGCTGCGGACATTTCAGCAGCAGGGAGTGATCCGGCACTTTGGTGCCAGCGTTGAGTCGATTGATGAGGCGCTGATGATTCTGGATCAGCCGGGACTGTCATCACTGCAGATCATCTTCAACATCTTCCGCCAGAAAGCGATCAGCACACTGTTCGCAAAGGCCGCAGCAAGGAACGTGGGGATTATCGTGAGATTGCCGTTAGCCAGCGGTTTGCTCGCGGGGAAGTTCACCCGCGAGACCGTCTTTGCCGCGGAAGATCATCGCCACTACAACAAAGATGGGAACGCATTCAATGTGGGGGAAACGTTCGCGGGTTTACCCCTCGCAACTGGGATCGAACTGGCAGAGCAGATCAAACGATTTGTTCCCGCAGGAATGACGATGGCCCAGTTTTCCCAGCGCTGGGTTCTGGACCACCCTGCCGTGTCCACCGTGATCACCGGAGCCTCTCAGTCCTCGCAGGTCGCCGACAACGCAGCCGTATCCGAATTGCCGCCGCTGTCGGAAGAAATTCACAGACACTTGGCGGAGTTTTATGAGGGTTCGATCAGAGCCCACATCCGTGGTGTTTACTGAGGCTGACATCGATCGCTGCCGGATTCGTAACGATCGGCATGTCGTCCCCATTGGAACAGAATCGCAAAGATGGCAGGAAGGGAGATACCTCCGAGGCACTCATGCCATTTCATCCACGGTAGTGGAAGCCAGGGATTGAAACAGGAAAAGTCGCCATACAATCTCACTGTCTGGGTAATCTGACAGACGACGGCTGTGACAGGCCCTCAGCAACTTAAGTCGGGCCATCGCTTTGATAAAACGAGCGGTTAGCCGTCGAGTGTCGTCTGAAAAATATCTTTGATGATGTGTCTACCGACGGAAGTTCAAGGGAGTTGATTATGTCCTCAGCCAATTGGCGGATCCTGAGCAACGTGTGCTTCGTCTGCGGTTTTCTTTCGGTGATGTCTTCCATCGCCATCTGGTTCATGTCCAAAGAGCCGGACCTTGCCCACGGTGAACGGTTTGGTATTTTCGTGGGCTTGTGGGCACCAACCTTCTTCGCCCTTTCCACTCGGCTTGAACGCTTCGTGACGCCAGGGAATTTGGTTGATTAAGTTCCCGCCGATCGACTTGGTGCAAAACATTAAGTCGATTACTGCAGCAGTCCAGGGTGTCGCGATCGTTTCCAAACGTCTCTATCACCCCGGCATCTGCGGGCTTTGGCCCTCGTCGCGAGTGTGATCCAGTCATCGCGCTGTGGGACATGGTTGTCTCGGGGATTGGCGGCGGATGGGGTGCTGATGGCCGGCCGTGCCAGTAGCGCGCTCGGAATGTTTCGGTCCAGGTTTGGCTGAGCCGGATGGATCGCAGAGTCATGATCTGACAGCCTCGGGCGTGATATCACCGCATCCCTGAGCGCTTCAGACGTTCGGTCACAATTTGCTGACACCCAGATTCCACAATGCCGCTGGCGATCGGGCTGCCGTTGCCTCGGTACTCCGAACAGGTCATGATTCTCTGGTGAGAATAGAGGTAATATTTCGCTGTTTGCAGGTCTTTCCTGCTGGCAGGAACGACACCCTGCTGTTGCTCCATGCTGGCGATGGATCGCACACGCGACCCCAGGAGCCAGAAGCAACTTGCGAACTCGCCTCAGCTTTGCTGTGCGTTGCGAAGATGTCAGCAGTGCATCGGCGATGGTCGTCAGTCGCAGGCTGTCGTGGTAGTAGTCGACAATTCGCTGTATCCTGATTCGTTCGCAATCCAAATGCAGATGCGAAGTACATCCAGTCGGCAGTTTCAATTTTTCCCGCGTCGCTGACATACACAGTGCGGCACATTATCGAGCCGCGACTTGGAATATTCGACTTTAGCAGCGAGGTGAGGTTGCGGCTGAGCGTTTCCTGATTTTCTTCCGGTGCACAGGCCAGATAGACTGTACCCAGACGATGATCAATGCTGTAGACGCTCAGTGTCGCGACAGACGCCATCTCAAAGTTTCCAAACGGTGCGTTCCCAGGCTGACACCATCCTGGCTGACCGCCAGCGTCACGTTTTCCATGGGTTTTTTCGCCTGGGCAATCCATGTTTCAAGTTGTAGTATCTGACATACCTCACGCTGCGGCTCCATGGTCTTCGCGAGATATGAGTTCAGGTTACTAAGCTTTTTTACCCCAATCGTGGCCCCCGTGCGTTCGGCAATCACGTCGATGCAGCGTCCCTGCGACGATCCGGTTACGGCGACCTGACGCCCCACAAGATCCTGACCGCCCGCAGCCGCACCGCAAACAATGCCCGGAACTTTCTCCGGCTGCGATATCTCCCGTGGTGATAAGCGGCTCTGGTCAACGTGATGTTGCCAGAACGCGTGAGCACTTTTGTAGGGGGTGTCTTCTCTTTGAGTCGTCTGTACCTCTGACCCAGATGATCGACCGGCTGCGGCATCGCTTCCACTGCTTCTCATTGCAGCGCATTGATGCACCATTCCACACAAGTTCAAGCCAGTTTTCGAACCTGCTTTTCCACACTGTCTTCAACCCCGTGAGCCTAAGCAGGGCCCATACCCGGATTCAGAAATGTGCCGGCTACCTGCTCCACCGTCTGGCAAAATTCCGCCAGTTTTTTTATCAGCCAGCCGCTAACCGCATTCCTGGGAATTGCACAGACCAGCATTCCTGCTGTAACCTAGCCCTCAGAGAGGGGGTGTTTCTTGCTCTTGTGTTCGCGTTAGAACCGACATTTTCAGGCAGGACGCCTCTTTTTCCAAAGGCTACTTCGCACACATTTAAACGCGCAAAACGCAGATCGCACCCATAAACCACCGGCATTGGCGGGTGATTGGTCAAATCATAACCGGAAGCGTCAGCCAGGCATGTTGTGTGCAGAACACAGGCAATTTGGTCCCTTATTGACGTTTCGGGTTGTTAAAATCCATTAAATCAACAGACCGCTCACGCCGTATTGCTCACAGAAGAATCATAAATTTGATCGCTTTGGTCTGCGAAACAGATTCCTTTCTTTCCAGCAATAAACACTTCAGAATATCGGCTCTTTCCAAACAGGAATTCTTCCATGCTTTCTTCGCTGTTGCTCATCACGGCCATTTTTTGGGCTGACCAGCCTGCGTGGCCTGGGTTTCTCGGGGCGGGTGCGTCGGCGATTGATCCTGCCACAATTCCGCTCAAGTGGTCGCCAACAGAGAATGTCGCTTGGGATGCATCGCTGCCGGGGCATGGGCAATCGAGCCCTGTGATTTGGGGCGAGAAGGTGTTCGTCACGACGGTGGAAGGCGACAATAAAGAAACCTGCCACACTCTGTGTCTGTCACTGAACGACGGGGCAATCCTTTGGGACCATAAGCATGCTTCGACTGCTCCGGATCCCAATAGTGTGTATATCAGTCGAGCGGCCCCGACGCCCGTTGTGGACAAGGATCACGTCTTCGTGTTCTTTGAGTGTGGCGACTTAATTGCCCTCACGCATGATGGCAAAGAAGTATGGACGAAGTCGTTGTCGAAGGAATACGGCAAGTTTAACAATAAGTTTGGTCTCAGTGGTTCACCGGTTCAGACGGAGTCATCAGTGATGGTGCTGATCGACGACGAAGGTCCGTCATATCTGGTCGCGTTTAACAAAGCGGACGGCAGGATTCTGTGGAAGTCAGACCGCCCCAGTCGCACAAGCTGGAGTAGTCCGGCGATTCTGCTCATCAACGGACAGCCTCAGGTGATTGTCAGTTCAGCAGGCAGCGTTGACGGTTACGATCCCGCCACGGGAAAGCAATTGTGGACATTTTCGGAAGTCGGCGGGAACACGGGCGCAACTCCCTTACCTGCCGGGCAGAATCAGTTCTTCATCGCTGCCTCTCCAGGCCGATCGGGTGAAAACTCTGAAGGCGCGAAGAAGTCGAATGCGCTGGTAAAGGTGACTCGCGATGGCGAGAACTGGAGGGTCGAAAAAACCTGGATGGCTGCCGAAGCGACTCCATCCTGGGCATCCCCGTTCGTTCATCAAGGCTATGCGTACTGGGTCAATCGAGTCGGCGTCGTGTATTGCATCGACGTCGCAACCGGCGAGCAAAAATATGCGCAGCGAATTAAGCAGTCCTGCTGGGCGACACCGCTGCCATTGGATGATCGGATCTACTTCTTCGGCAAAGATGGTGTAACGACAGTTCTCGCCGCTGGTCCCGAATTCAAAGAATTGGCCACGAATGAACTCTGGCCTGCCGACACCCCACCCTCAGACAACGGTGCTCCAAAGGCAGATGAGACGAGCGCCGAACGAAAACAAGCCTCAGCCATGTTCTCCGGGCCGACTCAATACGGAGTCGCCGCTGTGAGCGGTAGCCTACTCATTCGAGTGGGCAGTCATGTATTTTGCGTGCGATAAGAAACGTGGGATTCCGTGAAATTTCGAACAGTATTTCAATAACAACGCAGTGCTCCGACCTGCGCGCAAAATCTCTCCGATGAGAGCGTCCGACGAGAGTTTGCGTTCCGCCATTGGACGCTTCGGACCGGGTGGCCTTGGGGCGTTGCCGCCCGAGGCTCCCAAAGTCCCGTACTTGCTCGCAATAAAGCATAAGGTTCCTTAGAAGCCTGTTGAAAAACCTGTTTTCCTGACTGGCTCTAAATTGTTTTGGCTGTAAACTGCGGGGTAGGTGTGTGACCGACGCTCGTTCTGATTTCAGGGATGGTAGTTCGATGGGAATGGGTAAATGAGCCGGTTCGCGGCAGCATGAGTTTTGGGTGGCAACAGAGTCGCTGGCCATTGCACCCCTGCATGCTTTCCACGATCGGCTGAATGTTCTGCTGGCCGAGGCTGGGTTTGATCGGTTTGTCGAGACGAGTTGCGAGGCGTACTACAACGACGGAGGGCGGCCATCGATTCCGCCGGGCACCTACTTCCGTATACTGCTGGTGGGCTATTTTGAAGATATCTCTTCGCAGCGCGGCATCGCCTGGCGCTGTTCCGACAGCCTTTCTCTACAGAAGTTTCTGGGCATTCCGCTGACTGACGAGATGCCGGATCATTCGAGTCTCACACGCATCAGCAAACGCCTGCCATCGTCTGTAAATGAACAAGTGTTTGAATTTGTGCTAAAGATCGCCGCCGAGAAGAAGTTGATCAAAGGCACGACGATGGCCGTCGACTCCACCACGCTTGAAGCAAATGCCGCCATGCGAACTATCGTCCGCAAGGATAACGGCGACGATTGGAAGACTTTTCTGAATAAGTTGGCTGCCGAAGAAGGGGTGGAGATCAACAACGACGATGATCTGCGTCGCTTCGATCAGGAGCGTCGCCAAAAGGGCGAGAAGAAGGTCTCTAACGAAGAATGGGAATCAAGTACGGATGCAGATGCACGCATCGGCAAGATGAAAGACGGCCGTACTCATCTGAACTACAAGGCCGAGCACGTCGTCGATTTGGACTCCGAAGTCATTATCCATGCCAACGTACATTGCGGCGATGCGGCAGATACACAGACAATCATTGGCAATCTTGTCGAGGCCCAGGTGAAACTGGATCGGTGTTTCGAAGGCATCCAGTCAGACGACCCAGCCAGTGGAGTGATTCAGGAATCGGTGGCGGACAAAGGCTATCACTCCAACGAAGTGCTGAAGTCGTCAGTAGAACTCGGCATCCGCACCTACATCCCGGAGCGTCGTGGCGGTGAGCGAAACTGGTCGGATAAGGATGAGCAAACGAAAGCTGCGTTTCATGGCAACCGGCAACGCATGAAGCGGTCGAAGGGCAAGAACCTGCAGAAGCGTCGCAGCGAACTGGTGGAGAGGGGCTTCGCTCACGTGTGCGAAACGGGCGGAGCCAGAAAGACGTGGGTTCGAGGGCTCGATAAGGTAAAGAAACGACACCTGATTTCGGTTGCAGCGCATAACCTCGGATTGGTGATGCGTTCTCTAATCGGATTCAGCAAGCCAGGAGCCTTCTCGGCCTAAATGGGCCTTGCCGCCCTTTGCTATTTTGCCACATTCATCATCACGACGCACTATGGCAACTCAGAGGCTATAAAATGTTCATATGCCGTTACTCACTCGCCATATTTCCTGGGACCACTGTCAGGCCGAGCGTCGTACGAATGTTGCCTTTTTCAACGGGCTGCTAACACAAAAGTCCTTGGGGATGCCGCTGAGCATTACTCGCTCAGCCAGTTCGCCTTCGCCGGGCTGCCCGGAACCAAAATGCCGGATAACTGAGAAGGGTATGACCTCGCAGTCGAGACCGGGACCGGACTGAAACGCATCAGCGTGAAGTTACGAACGGAAAGCGACGGCTGGGAGGCTGCCCGTTGGTTTATGTTTGATGACCGCAAGGAGTGCGACTGGATTGTGTTCATCTTCAAACAGAAAGACGGGGGTCTGCGGAGCTGGATCATTCCCTTCGCTGTTGCTACGGCCAACGCCAACACCCCTGGCCCCAAACGGAAGGATCCGTGGACGAGGGACATTTCCTTCCAGAAGCTGGCAACGAAGCCGCTCTGTGATTACGAGAACAACTGGGAATTGCACAAGTGACTTTCTCCGGACCAGATCTTCTTCGGTCCGTCACTGTTTTGGAAGAAGTCGTGAATTGCCACTGGATCTTTGATAGGATGCCACCGGTCGATTCCTCCGGATGGGGCTGCAAAGTGACAGTTCACCGTCAACCTTTGACAAAACGGTGTCAGATGAAGAAACAACAGATTGAACAAGTCGTGGCCGACCTCCCGGAAGACGTGGATGTGGACCACCTGATTGAGCACCTGCACCTGCTTGATAAGCTCGAAAAGTCTGAGCAGCAACTGGCTCGCGGCGAAGGCATTTCACATGAAGCCGCTAAGCAAAGGTTGAGTCAGTGGCTGAAATAGTCTGGGCTTCAATGCACTGGATGACGTAGAGAAACTGATTGCGTATATCGGTGGCGACTCCGTCGTCAGAGCGCAGCGATTCGCTGCAAGACTCATAAATCGCGTAGAGTCCCTCGGTACCCAGCCGGAATCAGGTTCCTGGCTTCCTGAAGATGAACGGCACGTTTACCGCCAGATCTTTCATGGTGCCTGGCGAGTCATTTATCGCTATGACTCAGATACCGTCTGGATCGTTGCGGTCCATCATTCAGCGCGCATGCTGGATTTAGACAGCTTTTGACAGCATGGCTCACATCGATGCTGCAGGAAGGCCGGAGGCTGACTGAGATTTCAGCGGACCGGCAGCGCAGCGGTTGATGTTGGGGCCAGTGCCAAAGCTCGAACCTGGGCTCGCGACCGGCACGGGGGTGATCGGGGGCAGCAGCTGCATGCCGGTCAGGCAGGCGGTCGGCAGTTGGATGGGTTGAGTCGCCCAATGGCGGGTGGCGAGGGTCAGGCGGTGCAGGATTTCCACGTTGCGGCCGCTGGCGTCGGTGACGGTGAGCAGCAAGGCCGTCGTACGCTCGGGCCACGCTTCGGATCGTGGTTGAGTCAGCGGTGAAATTGTTGCCAGCAGCTGGCGTATGGTGGGCTCCAACAGGTCCAGTCGCGGACGGACTGGTCGGCCGGGAAGACCGGTTTGCCCCGGACTGGCGAGGAGTCGCACACCCGAAAACTGAAAACTGATCCCGGCGGCGGGCAGGCTGCGCACCTATGGCCGTTGACCCTCAGTGAAGCCCACCGCCAATCCCGCGACCTCGCGGGGATTGGCTGGATGCCGTGGGACGGTGAGCCCAAATTCCCGATAGCCCACGAATCGCAGGGCTGCTCCCTGAGCCAGTTGAGGGGCTCCGTCGCAGCTGTTTCGCCGGGTGGTTCCGGATCGCGATGAGCTGCGGGCAAGGTTCGGTGGTGGGCTTGCACGCGGCTGGCGGCTGGGTTTGCGGCTCAGCTGGAGCTTCGCCCTCCCAGGGGGCGGCAACACCGGGAAATTCGTCTGCGGGGCGGGGACCCGCGATATGCAACGCCGGGGGGCAGAGGGGCCATAACGCTGGTTGAGTGCTGCGGCGGGAGGTCGCGGGCTTGAGACAAGACGGTGCGGGTAGAAGTAAGACTCCACTTGCCTCTGTTCGGTCCGACGAGCGAAAGCATAATGAACTTTGTACTGACATCTTATTCAGTGAGCTGCTTTTTGTTCATTTCGTTTGCCTCGGGAAAACCGGCCGTTGCGAGGCCGAGTGGGCACACAGTGTACACCGGGAATGCTCCCGTGAACGCCTTCCCATTACGGATTGCACAGTGCGGCGGAGCAAATGTCGTAGGCAGGAGGTGAACGGTATTCAGCGAAGCATCCAATGCCGCGCCCATCATGGTGTTGACCTCGAATTAATATCCGAGGCTATCGCGTGCCACCGCGTTGCGGTTCAAACGCAATTCGATCAAGGTGCGACTGACTTGCGGAGCAAAGCCCTGTGATCGTCTCGGACGTGAATTCAAGATTTGGATGGAGGTACTCCGGCCAGATGGGACACGATTTCCTCAAACAGAGGACCTTGCAGACCTGTTGCTCAATTCTCAGAAAAATCGAGAACCGTGTGGGGGCATGGCGGCGATGCCTCTGCCATTGAAGAAACTCGGGACATCTGATTGCCAACCGACCGTCAGGCCCAAATGCTGACATCCACTTCTTCTGCGCTTAGTTTGACATGAAAATCGTCTGGCGTTATCACTCGAGGCCTTGGCGCGATGATGTTCAACACCATGTTCCTGCTACTCTGACTAACGTCTGATTCGCCTTGGTTTAGCCACCCTTTTCATCGATGTCGTTCGAAAAGGCAGTTTGCCTGGATTCAGTATTGGAGCATGGTGATGGTGTCCGTTTTTTCCGAGATCCGCAGGTTTCAGAATCTTCTTCTTCAGAATCTTCCCGCTGCATCGCTGCCCCGCCGCAGGAAACGCCTGAGCCGCGGATGGACGCAACAGCCGGTCTCGGGAACCAGTCTCGGCAGCGCGCTGCAACTTCTCGAAGATCGCACATTGCTGGCTGCTGCATTCCCCGAATTTGTTGACCCCAATCCGAGTCAGGGCAACGGTTTTGGCAAGACGGTCCTGCCGCTGAGTACCGGGAATGTTGTGATCACCGCGCCCGGCGATGATGCCGGTGGCGTGGATGCCGGTGCGGTCTACCTGTTCAACGGAGCGACAGGCCAGCTGATCAGCACTTTGCTGGGATCGGACGATTACGACTCCATTGGCAGCGGCGGTGTCTCGGAATTGACGAATGGAAATTTCGTGATTTCCAGTCCGGAATGGGATAACGGCAGCCTTGCTAACGTGGGAGCTGTGACGTTTGCCAGGGGGACCACGGGCATTTCGGGAGTGGTTTCTGCCGACAACAGTCTCGTTGGTTCGACGTCTGAAGACAGGGTGGGAAGTACGGACATCACGCCTCTGACCAACGGCAACTATCTCGTCGTGAGTAAAGGCTGGAGCAATGGTGCAATCGTGAATGCTGGAGCCGTCACGTTTGGAAACGGCAGCACGGGAGTCCGCGGCCCGGTATCAGCGACAAACAGTCTTGTTGGGACAAAGGCCAATGACCTCGTTGGACTGGATGACATCGTGGTGCTTCCGAACGGCAATTACCTGGTTGTCAGTTCGGCGTGGAATCTAAACAGCGTTCCTCAAGTTGGCGCTGTGACGTTCGGGAATGGGGTGACAGGGACCGTTGGCTCGGTATCTTCGTCCAACAGTCTTGTGGGAAGTACGACCTACGATAGTGTTGGTGAAGATGGCGTGACTGTGCTCAGCAA
>CAIQIE010000400.1 GCA_903871805.1 uncultured Planctomycetaceae bacterium
ACGGATTCTGGATTGTCACCTCCACAATGGGAACACGCAGGTTCAGAATTGCATTGAGCAGACTAATGAGGGCCAGGGTGTTTCCCGGGGAGCCGAAGGTTTTCTTGAATGCAAAATCGTTCGTGGGGCGGATACCAATACGAATCATCGTCAATTCGCCTGTGAGGGTGTCGGTAGAAAATTCGATGAGTGGGGCATTACAAATGATACCTATCGAATAATATGCGAACCCACGTGGCAGTGAAAAGATCCGGCAGTCAACCACCGCAGAATTTGTCGGAGCTCAGCGGTACCACCCATCCAGGCCATTAGTTAAACGCCCCGCCTGACCGGCAAATCCAGAAAAAACAGACATACATCGGAATCGGCAAAACCGGTCGCCAGCAACAATCGTTGCAGTTCAACACACCAGGGCAGCCAGCCCCGGCCGAGGCTGTGCCTGCCCTCCGGGCATGAAACGCACCTTGTGAAGACAGAACGTGCCAACTGCAATATTTGGCAGGTGCCGGGTCTGTCTGCAGAGCTGGGATCTGCGGGCACCCGACCGCGTCACCAGATTCCGTCGGTACTCGCAATAAGCAAAGAGTTCCGGGTGCCATTCTGGCGGGCATTCAATTTGCATCTGGACTTGAATGGGGCCAGAATTGTGGTTCTTTCCCGCAGGGGCTGATCCCCATGCCCTCAACGAATTCTGTCTGCTAACATCCCGGTACCTTCGGGATTGTCGGGTTTTGTTGATTTGATTTGGCGGATCGAGGGCATGTCCCTGTTTCGTTGTTATCTGATCGCAGAATATTGCCGTTTTATGTCCCTGTTGTCGTGCATGCCGTCGATCAACTCGGATTGACTCACCCCGTTTTTTATTTCTCCCTTCGGTCAAATCCATGTCAAAACGCGACTTTTACGAAGTTCTGGGTGTTCCCCGCAGTGCATCGCAGGAGGAAATCCGGAAATCCTACAAGAAGCTCGCGCGCCAATTGCACCCGGACGTCAAGCCTTCGGATCCGAATGCCGCAAAGGCCTTCAGCGAAATTACCGAAGCGTGGGAAGTTCTGGGGGATGAAGAAAAGCGGCGTAAGTACGATCAGTTTGGGCACGGGTTTCAAAACGCTGGCGGGCCGTTTCAGGGCGGTGGAAGTCCGTTTCAGGGTTTCCAGGGCGGGGCTCAGGTCGACCTTGACGATATTCTTGGCGGAATGTTCGGAGGCGGCTTTGGAGGTGGCGGACGCCAGCGCGGTGCGCGACCCAAAAAGGGGGATGACGCTCGCGCTGAAATCACGGTGCCATTTTCCGTTGCAGCAGAAGGCGGAGAACACGAACTGACGCTGCAGCACGGACATCGCTCCGAACGCATCACCGTGCGAATTCCGGCCGGTGTGGATCATGGGCAGACCATTCGACTTGCCGGACAGGGTAATCCGGGCACTGGTGGTGCTCCGAGCGGCGATCTGCTGGTGACCGTGCAGGTTGCCCCGCATCCGTGGTTCCGCCGCGAAGGCTCAAATCTCCTGGTGGACGTTCCCGTATCTCCCAGCGAAGCTGCCCTGGGAGCAAAGATCGACGTTCCCACACTGTCCGAAGGACAGATGGTATTGAATATTCCTGCCGGTACTTCCAGTGGTGCCCGACTGCGGTTGCGAGGCAAGGGCCTTCGCAATCCGAAAACCGGAGAACGCGGGGATCAATTCGTGATTCTGAAAATTGCCATTCCCAAAGATCTTTCAGACGAAGCCAAATCGCTGTACCGCCAACTTGCCGAATTCAATCCGGAAAATCCGCGGTCCAGCCTGTGGCAACAAAGATAATCCGATGATCCTCTGCCGAATTCATCTCAAGGGCACATGACGGTGGCCTGCGGCGTTGTCGACTTTCCAGACTGACCGACGGCGGGGATGACACTCAATTGCGGGACGCATCAACCCTTTGGTCAGAATTCTTTGGGGATAGCCCACAGGCTTCCAGGAAGACTTTTCGAAAGTCCGGGTCAGGCATCAGACAGGGATGTTTATACTGTTCCAGACTGCCGCCGGATCTTTGCAGTCGCGTTTGCAGTAAGGCGGTCCAGGCCGATTCCGGCAGGCGACGCGTCTGTACTGGTCGCAGACGGCCAGTGCCGCGTTTCTCCCGATACTCTTCGTTCCGGAAACACAACTGGGCTTCTACTTCGGCCGCAAACGTTTCCAGTTGACGGCCTTCCGCTTCGCGACGCAGGTCCACGTAAAGTGTGTACCCCGGCGAATCGTCCCACTCCGGCGTCAGCGTATACAATGTCGTGCTCAGGCCACAGTTGACCTGCGCCGCCTGCACCGCCTCGACCACCTGAGATTCTGACAGCTTTTCTCCGGTGATGCTGGAGATATGGGCGCCTTTGTGGCGGAACTCCAGCATGGGCGCCTGTCCGTAATGTCCCACACAACGAACGACGTCTCGAATGTTGTAGCGGCAAAAGCCGGAACTGGTCGTCAGCAGTATGTAATACTCTTCTCCTTCCTGCAGCTGCGACGCATCCACCACAATGGGGTTGGCAGAATCCGCTTCCCGCAGGGGAATGAATTCAAAGTAATGTGTCTGAACTTCCAGAATGCCCGCAGACGTATCCGGAGTGATGGGCATGGTCATGCGCCCTTCGCTGGCGTGCAGGCCATGATCGCAGATGGTGATGCCCTCACACAGCTGCTGAAGGTGCCCAATGTAGGCCCCGGCACTGCCTCCGGTCCAGACCGCCAGCAGGTTCAGGAATGGCCAGATGTCACGAACCCGCAGGCTGCCACGCTGCTGCAGGATCCGCTGAAGTTCGCGGCTGCGCGCTGGATTGGGTTTCAGACGTTTCCGCAGCTGTGTTCCCTGGGACCCGGGTAATGTCACAAAACGCTGCAGCCCGTCCTGAATATCACGCAGGACGGATTCTGTGTTGGAACGCATATGTTCCAGCAGTTGCAGCAGAGTGCTGGGATTTGCCGTGACAAACATTCCGACTGTCGGGTCGGACATCGCCAGAGCCAGTGTCATGCGGCGTTTTAGTTCAGGAGACGCAATCTCGGCAACGCCCGAGGGAATTGTATACAGCGATCGCACAACCGGATTCTGCATGGAAGCCACCAGCCCGCTGATGTTGCCACAGGGCGTCCCTCCTTCAGTCAGATATTTCCGATGACTGCTGGCGATCTGTACGACGTTCAGGTCCGGAAGCGTCGGAAACATGCTGTAAAGCCCAACGCCCCATGTCTGCCAGCCTGTGCGATAGTCTGACAGGAAGCGACTGGTCACTGGAATCAGTTTGGACTGCGAGGTCGTACCGCTGGTGATGGCAAACATCAGCAGACGATTTTCGGGACCCAGTAACGCCTGGTGCTCGCCACGAGCCATCCGATCCACATACGGACGATACGTTTCATAATCACACACCGGCACGTTGTGGCGAAACTCTTCCGGACTCATTTCCGGTGACAGACCGAAATCCCTCGCGAACTGTGATCCTGCATTCAGACGCAGCAGGTCCCGCAGCACTTCGCGCTGCGCTTTGGCTGCTCCATTTCCGGCGACCGAAAGAAAGCGCTCACGGCCCGCATTAAGTGATCGCCGCAGCGGTCGCCCCAGCAGACTTCTCAGTTTATAGCGAATGGGAATTGTGTTCATGATTTTCTCGTGGAACTCGCGATGTTCGGAGTATTCGTCGTTTCACTATTGCTGAGTGACTCTGATTCAAAAAGACAGACACACCCGGATAGAAATCCGCTGCCGTCGGAATCTCGCCAACGGCAGAAAATGCCGCAGCACTCCGCATTCCGCTGAACTTCGGCTCCCATACACACCAGCCAGAGGTTCCGTCTCACAGCAGCCACTTTCCAGAACACACCCGCGTCTGCGGTGATCCCGTAGAACGACAGTGACGCCGTTTCCGCAGTTATCTGCCCTCAGGCATACTTGCCCAGGGACTGACATTTTTGAAGATGTTTTCAATAAACTCATCGGCTTACCCCTCCCTGAGTTCCTGAAGGACTTCCCGATTTACGCGGATCACTTCCTCCACGCAGGACATTTCCTGACGCAGCCGTTCCCTGCGTGGCTGCCAGAGACGAGGCCTTCGATACGATATGCCCCCGGTCGGAAAGCGGCGACGAAAGCGTCTCATGCAAACTCGCTTCCAGCAGCAGTTCGTTCGGTGACCACTGATGGTGAAAACGTCCTGCAGTCACCGCTGCCTCCGGCGTCATTCCGAAGACCATCTGATTCAACAGATTCTGCAACGTTGCAGTGATGATCCGCGGACCACCCGATGCCCCTGCGGAAAGAATCGCTCGATCCCCGTCCAGAACCACAACCGGGGTCATACTGCTCAGCGGACGCTTGCCGGGAGCAATCGAATTTGATTCACTCTGGATCAAACCAAAGGCATTGGGCTTTCCTGGATCCGCGGCAAAGTCGTCCATCTCGTTGTTCAGCACAATTCCGTAGTCCGGCACCACAACAAAACTGCCAAAGGTGAGGTTGATCGTTTCCGTACAGGCTACGGCGTTGCCACTGGAATCCATGACCGAGAAATGACTTGTCCCTGAATCCTCCTTCAGAAAGAATCGCCCATAACTCTCCGCAGGCTGCGTACGTGCCAGTTCAATCCGGCCTGCTGTCGCTGCTGCGTAGTTCGAACTCAGCAAACGCGGGATGGGCACGTCAACATAGTCTGCATCCCCAAGGAACTCAGCCCGATCTGCAAATGCATGCTTCAGGGACTCTGTCACCACATGCACATAATCCCCGCTGTTATGCTGAAGATTCTGAAGCGTTCGCCCGGAGAGCTTTTCCCAGTGTTCCAGGGTCTGCAGTGTCTGCAACAGGGCAATGCCGCCACTTGACGGTGGCGGCAT
>CAIQIE010000401.1 GCA_903871805.1 uncultured Planctomycetaceae bacterium
ATGATTTGATGCTGTGTCCCCGAGTAAACGATGATTTGATGCTGTGTCCCCGAGTAAACGATGATTTGATGCTGTGTCCCCGAGTAAAATCTCGGGTAATCTCCCTAATCCTGTGTCCCCATGGAATCTCTTCTCTATTCCAAACCGGTTTTATCCCGGCACACTGTGTCCCCAAGGAATCTCTCCCCCCCTCAGCAGAAAAACTCGCGCGGTCCAGTTAGAAATTACCGATCAGTTCACTGCCTGATCGAGTTGCCATTTTGTCCACAACGTCCGCTGCTTCATAGGAAATAAACCGAACGCTTCCGTTACCAAGGAGGAAATGAGTGCCATTGCGATGAAGGCTCCAGAAATGGAGCGAGTCGCACATGTCGTTCAGTTGGCCTGCCTCGATCCCGACTGGTGTCGGGCATTCCTCAGGAATCGTTGAGAACATCGGGGCCGCAAGTTGTTCGCGAGTCCCGAGGATCAAGTCGGCATTCCCTTCGCCATCCTTGCCAGATCCCGTGTACCACCATCCAAGATTAAAGTCAGCACTTGGAGGGCGTTCGCCAACACAGAGTGTGTTGCTTAGCCCGTCGGTCACGTCTGCCGTTCGAACAGCCTTGCCGTAGATCATCATCCCGTCATCTGAATGATGGTCTCGACCATTCACTCCCAAATAGTTTGTCAGTCAGACAAGAGCGCCATTCAACGTGGGAGCACTCTGCGCCGCAAACGCGCGACTGTCGTCAGGGCAAGCATAGAGCGGAACTGGTTGAGCCAGGCCTCGATGTGGCGGATTCAGGTATGGGGATGGGATGAAATCAAAGGCGTTCATGGATTCCTGCCAGAGCGTGGCCTGTTCGCAGTAGGGGAGAATCGCAACCATCCAACTCATTTCAGCGCGCTTCGGGTTCTTTCTCCAGTCGACTTTTCCTTCCGGGAACTGATGATAGGTGGCCTCGAATTCGTGCAATGCCAGTCCAATCTGGCGCAGCTTGTTCCTGCATTCAATCCGTCTTGCCGATCCTCTGGCTTCCTGAACTGCAGGAACAAGCAGCGACATCAGAATGCTGACGACAAGCATCACCACCAGCAGTTCAACGACCGTGAAACCTGTACGCCTGCCGATGGAATCTCTGATCCGCGTTCTCAGAGTAAGGTGTGTTGTAGCCGGGGCATCGTCGAGGGCGAAAACTGACGGACATCCTTCCGTGGTTTACCGCACTCGATGAGTCGTTCTACCGGAATCACTGTCGGCCGTGGAGCGCAATTCCTTCGACGCTGCCGTCGAACATGGGGCTCGCGCGGGCTGGCTGTCACCGATTCCGCTGCAGCCAAAGCGTCAGGTGGTACGAGCAAAGCAGACAGAACGACGGGCTTCAAGCAAGGGTTGTCTATCGCTGGGCCCTGGCGAATACCTGCAACTGCTGGACTGGACAGCTCGGCAGACTCGTACTGGAAAACGCGGGGCGACACCTGCAGAACTGGTCCCTGTGTTTGAGCGACTGCAGATTTCCGCGAAGCTGTGGGTGGAATGTGTGAAGCACTTCCACAAATGGTTTCGATCCAGTGTGGGCCGTCCGAAGTCGATGGCCACGAACGCCGAGACGAAAGGCCATAATCGAGCCATCAACATCAATGCCTCATGCAGAGTCTCTGCGTAGCACGCAAGCGCGGTGCGTGAAAACCGGTGGCGCAAAACCAAATTGCCGAAACACTTACGGGATCATCCGACGGATGGATGGCACCGTTTTTTGGGTGCGTCAGAATCAGGGGGCGAGTTCGCTTCAGATGCCCGGACTGACCTCCGCGTTTGTGGGCGGATTTCGGCTTTGCGGTGCTGTGCTCACAGGCTGCCGCCCCGGTCCGTCGCTGGATGGAGGCAGCGACGAATTTCCGGAGTTCATTCCGAGTCGCCGCTCGCGTTCCTCAATTCGCTGTTGCTGTGCTGCAATGACTCGATCCTGCTCCTGAATCCGTGCGCGAAGCAACTCAACAAACGCCCGCACTGCAGGCGTCATCTCATTCAACAATTCCAGCGGTATTTCCGACATCCGTATCATGCAGGTGGTCTCGCAAATTCCCCTCAATTTTCAAAGAGCAATCTGAACCTGTGAACGGTTACCTTGTTTCCTGTCCCATGCTGTAAGCACGCGGGGTGTGGGTTCTATCGGATAGGGAAGGCCGGGCAAGGACCGCATAGAATGTGCCCGTGGCGGGACCACTTCGCCAATGGGCGTTGACATCGTGCGTCATAGCTGGTGTGTAAGAAGCGCAGGATATAGGGTTCCTCAAACACACACTTTCTGCCAACCGCGGTAACTCCACAGTTCCCTGCCCCAAATTTTTGAATGGCGCCACAAAACACAGAGGTGCCCTTCTTATGGCTCAAAAACAGCCCGCAGCATCAACAGCGACACAAACCTGCACCGCTTTCGTCTGCCCTCCAGAAGGCATTGATCCGGATACGTTTATTTGCCGAGCAGATACTGTTCTACAAACATAACGGTCGCGTAGAACTGA
The DNA here is from genome assembly GCA_903871805.1 of uncultured Planctomycetaceae bacterium. Classification (GTDB taxonomy): domain Bacteria; phylum Planctomycetota; class Planctomycetia; order Planctomycetales; family Planctomycetaceae; genus SXXK01. Next base: position 2,509 of record CAIQIE010000401.1, read on the forward strand.
AAATCCGCGTTGCTCTTACGGCGAAATCCATGCCCTTCATCCTTTGCCATCAGATACCAAACCGGACTGCCATTCTGCTTCACGCGTTTCACAATCTGCTCAGCCTCTGACAGGGGAACTCGGGGATCATTTCCGCCCTGCACAACAAACAATGGCTTTGTAATTTTTCCGGCATTGTTTAAGGGCGCAATCTCCTCGAAAAAGGAGGCCATCTGTGGATCACGCTCGTCGCCATATTCCACCCGGCGCAAGTCCCGTCGATAGGACTCGGTATTCTTCAAAAATGTCCCAAAGTGCGAAATGCCGACCACATCCAGCGAACAGCGCAATCGCTCGTTGTACCGCATCGCACAGGCCAGCGTCATGTACCCGCCGTAACTGCCTCCAGTCACCATCACTCGATCCGCATCCAGATCAGGCTGCTCGGCAATCCAGTCCAATAACGCGCCAATGTCCTTCACTGAATCTTCTCGCCGAAATCCATTATCCAACGCGACCCATGTCTTCCCATACCCAACAGACCCCCGCACATTTGGGAAGATCATGGCCACCCCGGTCTCGTTCATGAAGTAGTTGTTTCGCCCCTGAAATCCGGGACGTGACTGGCCCTCCGGACCTCCATGAATGTTAATAATCACCGGCCGCTTTCCGGAAAACTTCTTCGCCGCCCGATAGAGAAATCCAGAAATCTCCCGACCATCAAAACTCTTCCAGCGAATCAATTCGGCTTCCGGTAACTGCTCCGCAATCAGCCCTCCAAGTTCACTTTCCGTCCAGCGTTCAACTCTGCCTGTTGCAGTCTCCAACGTGTACACGTCTGAAGTCGAGCGTGCTGAACTGACCGAAAAAGCGGCTTCCGAACTATCGGGGCGCCAACTCATTCCACCAATCACTCCCACCGGAATCCCTTCCACCGGGCGAATCGCCAGAGTTGTGGTGTCCATAAATCGTAATGTCGACACCCCGGCTTCATTTGTTTCAAGCAGCAATTGGCGACCGTCCGGTGACAAATCAAAGGCTTCCACATCCCACAGGATGTCTGTCGTCAGCCATTTCACAGCACCAGTCGATAACTCCATCAGCCCCAGTCGCTTGAACTCATTGTCTCTGTCCGCTGTGACAAACAGTGAACGTCCATCAGGCAGATACTCGGCACTTCCCCACGAGACTTCTTCCTCTGGATTTGTCAGAGCACGCAGACTTCCCGTTGCCACATCCACCAGCCACAGCACAGACTTGTTCACCGAAAGATACTGCCGTGCGACAATCGTTTTGTCATCCGGAGACCAGTCCAGGCCCGACCATCCGCCTCCCTGAAGTTGCACAATCGCTCGACTCTCCTCGGGCTTCATCGGGTCCATCAACCACAGATCCCGATCCGCACCATTCCGACGGGTGGTCGCATACAGAAAATGTGTCTTCGCCCGGTTCCAGACCAGTCCCCCATTCTGAGACCGTCCGCCATCAGTCAGCAGCGTCACTTCACCCGTGTCAGCATCCCAGCGGTACAACTGCGCGAACTCGTTGCCACCCGTGTCACGGCTGAAGACAAAATAACGCCCGGTTTGGGGTTCCCATGAAGCAGCCCCCACCGGCTCTGCAAAAAATGTCAATTGCCGCCTTGATCCACCCGGCGTTCTGACCTCGTGAATCTGAGCAGTGTTTCCAAATCGTGTCGAAATCAGCATCTCGCGACGTTGCGGATGCCAGTCCACAAACGATGCCGATCGGGATTCCGTGTATCTGCGAACTGAATCAGCCAACTCTGCAGGTATGGCCGGAATGCCGTCCGTCACCAGATTGTCGGTGGGAGAAATCAATGCCGGCTGCGCCTCAAGCGATGCTCTTCCCAAAACGCTCCAGACAATCGCCGCCAACAGAAAACGCGTCTTCACAGATGACTCCCCCTACTTCAGAATGCCAGCTCATGCACCAACAACTGCCGGATACCACTTCCCGGGGCCCAACGTTTCCGCCGGACTGTTCAACCGGGATTTTGAACAGGAGATCTCCGGAAACCCGTTTCCTTCAGGATCTCAACGTGCCTGCAATCGAGGATTCAATCAGTCCCATCAGCCTCTCTGCGACCACCTCTTTGGTTCCCTGGAACACTGCAATCGTTTCTGCCTCAGGTGATAACACTTCCACGAGATTCGTAGCAGAGCCAATGGCAGATGTATCGTTCAGCACAATGCAGCTGCAGTTTTTCATCCGCAGTTTCCGCATCGCGTTGTTTCGGGGATCCTGAGATTCGAGGGCAAACCCAACGATCCAGCGATGCTCTCGACGACTGCCCAGCTCAGCAAGAACGTCAGATGTCTCGGTCAGCTCAAGCACGATCGGCTGCCCGGTCTTCGTGATTTTGCCGCTCACTCGCTGCTTCGGTCGATAATCACACACAGCAGCGGTCGCAATTACGCCATCACACTCCGGAAAAATCCGCAGGCACGTCTCCCGCAGCTGGTCTGTCGTCTCGATACGATGAATTTTACAACCTTCCGGCGGCGCCAGTTCAACCGGCCCTGTGACCAGTTCCACCTGATGCCCACACGCCAACGCCGCAGCAGCCAGTGCATACCCCATGCGACCACTGCTGGCATTCGACAGAAAACGAACATCGTCAATGTATTCACGAGTCGGGCCGGCGGTAATCAGAATCTTCATACGCGTCACCACCTCAACTCATTTCAGCAGAGTCTGCAAGAACCAGCTCGATCTTCTTCAGAATCTCCCCAGGTTCAGACATCCGACCAAACCCAGTCTGTCCACAACTTAGCCAACCCTCTTCCGGACCAACAAGATGCATTCCGTCATCCCGAAGCTGCGTCACATGACGTTGAACCGCTGGCTTCGCCCACATATCACAGTTCATTGCCGGGGCCACAATAATCGGACATGTACACACCAGCAATGTCGTACTCAGCAGGTCGTCAGACAATCCCAGTGCAATCCGGGCCAGTGTCCGGGCCGTCGCCGGAGCTACGATAGCCACTTCAGCCCGACGCGCAAGCCCAATGTGCTCGCCCTGGTAATGTTCCTTTGCCTGAAACTGATCGTTGTAGACCGGGCGTCCTGTCAGCGCTTCGAATGTCGCAGCTCCGATAAACTCTTTCGCCGAATCCGTCATGATCACAGTCACACGGGCTCCCCGCTGAACCAGCCGGCTGCACAACTCAGCAGTTTTGTACGCTGCAATTCCTCCGGCGACACCCAGAAGGACTTCTCGATGCTGCAGTACGTCTGACATGGCACGCAGTCCCCCCTTCACAGCCAACTGAACGGCAACTCCTCATTTCATCCCGGAAATGCGAGACAACAATGTGCACAGGTTACTTCAGAAATGCGCATCACTCTGTCTCAGACGAAGGCTGCGGCATTCTTTTTGTTCCACAGGAAACAAAAACCCCTGAGCACTCGAGGGTACTCAGGGGAAATCTGATCTGGCCAGAGTCTCGCAAAGGAAACTCTGACCCAGGGAACGGTTTGAGGACCGCCTTCGTAAATCAGCCGATTTTCACAGGTCATCGATCCCCGGACCACCGTCCTGGGCCAGCAATTTGTCCAACTTATCCACGAGCGAAGAATCGTCGTCCACGGCTTTTATGTTGCCGGAACTGTCCAGATAGATTTTATCGTGCATGATTTCTGCCACGACAATCTCCATCGGGTTCTTCGTCTGCAAATCCACAAGGGGCCGAGCACCACGGTTCAGTGCCACCATGCGTTTCTGGATCAGGGACGACAGTCGAAAACGGCCGCCAACCTTCCGGACGATGTCATCTTCACGAAATTCATCAAGCATTTCGAGCCTTCTCCTCCGCCTTCAGTATCGCACAGATCTCGCTGACCGCGGTTTCCAGCTGATCGTTCACAACCACATATTTATAGCGATCCGCCAACTGCAGCTCTGTAGCCGCTGTCGCCAGCCTTCGCTGAATTACATCTTCAGATTCTGTTCCCCGCGCACGCAAGCGTCGCTCAAATTCCTCAGGCGACGGCGTCCGCACGAAAATCGTAACAGCATCCGGGTATTGCTGCACCACTTTCATGGCCCCCTGGACATCAATTTCCAGGAATGCCCAACCCTCCTGTCCCCATGCCCGATCCAGTTCCGACCACAGAGTTCCATAGAGAAAGCCCGAGGAAAACACCTCAGCATGCTCAATAAACTTGTCCTGGCCCAGCCGAGCCCGAAATTCGTCGGCACTTAAAAACCAGTAGTCGTCTCCGTGAACTTCCCCGGGTCTGGGAGGCCTTGTCGTTGCCGACACCGACTTCACCAGCTTTACAGGTGCGCACTGAATCAGATGCCGAACCAGAGTGGTCTTCCCACTTCCGCTTGGCCCGGACAAGACCACGATTCGATGCCCGTGTTTCTGATCCATATCCCACTGAATCCACCATCCCGCGACGACCGGGGATGCTGACTTGAACCGCCAGTTTCTGTTTCGTGTCCGGAAACCCCGCGTTTCCAGATCCTGTGTCTACTTTACTTTACCGCACTCAGCCAGACTTGCTATCAGCCAAACGAGATCGTACCCCGACGTCATCGCAAGGCCCAAAATGAACTATTCTACGTTCTGAAGCACTTCCCGCATTCGCTCAATTGCCGCCTTCATCTCGACAACCCCGAGGGCAATCGCCACGTTGTTAGCTTTTGAGCCTATTGTATTGATTTCCCGAAACATCTCCTGGCCAATAAATTCCAGTTTTCGCCCCTGTGATGTTTCGCCATTCAGAAGTCTTTGAAACTGTTCCGTGTGACTTCGCAATCGCGTGATTTCCTCGTTCACGTCACAGCGATCCGCAAACATGGCCACTTCACGAATCAAATCGTTTTCTACAATCGTGGCGGTTGTTTCCGAGATCAGCCTCCGCACTCGCTCCAGAATTCGATCTCGCTGATCAGTGACAACCCCAGGCGCCAAGATCGCTATCCGGGAAACCTCCGTCTCGATGACTTCGCATTGATGCTGCAGATCTTTCCGCATCGACTCGCCCTCACGGCGTCGAAAGTCGTCGAAATGATCCAGTGCATCCTTCAGACTGCTTTCTACAGCCGGCCAGATTGTCCCCAGTTCCTCATCAGAAAACTGCAATTGAGCCACCACACCGGGAAGTCCCAGCAACTCGCTTAGCGGCACCAAAGATGCCTGAGCCCCGCCGGCACCCCCGAGTACCGACAACTGCTGTTGATAACCCCTTAAAACATCCGTATCGATCCGGTATTCGCTTTGCCCTGATCCAAATCGAACACGAAATGACAACTGCACCGTCCCGCGGGAAACGCGAGCCCTGACGAGTTTTTCAATGTCCGCTTCAAACCGCGCAATCGTGTCAGGAAGTCTTAGCGCGAGTTTCAAATACCGGTTGTTCACCGATTTAATCTCTGTGCTGACCTGAACCTCGTGCAACTGCTGCGAGGAATGCCCAAATCCCGTCATACTCAACAGCACAAAGTACACTTTCTCAAGGAATGACAACTCGCCCGGACCCGATAGCGATCGGACGCTCGAACCTCTGCGGAACGCTCGTTTATCGCCCCAACGGGACAACTTTTTTCAACGGGATTCCGCTTCCAGTGGGGCTGCAACACCGCAACCCCACAAACGCCGGAAAACAATATCGGTTACGGCTTTGGTGCATCAGGAGCAGTTACCCCTTCCGCTGGTGCGGGTGTTGCTTCTGATGCTGGTGCCGATGGCTCCACAGGCGCTGCTGGCTCAGCAGGTACGGACTCTGCCTTTGGCGCGTCGGTGCCTGGCTCCGCTGCTGGCTCGGCCTTTGTCGGCTCCGGAGCCGGAGTTGCCTCGGCCCCGGGCAGTGCATTCACCTCTTCCGCCTTAGGAGCATCCACAGCAGCCTCTCCGTCCTTAGCTGGTGCAGCAGGCTCTGTTGCTCCGCTGGCTGCGGCAGGTGCGGTTGTTTCGGAGGCAGCCTTTTCAGATGCGGCACCCGCGTCTTCAGACTTTTCTGCATCAGCCTTCTTCGCGTCGGACTTTTCAGCTTCGTCGGCAGCTTTCTTCGCGTTTTCACCTTCCTCGAAAAGAACGGCAGACGTCGCGGATTTCTTTGATTCGCTGCGCATCATCATCCCGAGCACGCCGGACATCAAAATCCAGACTACTGCAAGGACAATGGTGACTTTGGTGAACACGTCGCCGGCACGCGTTCCAAAGGCGCTTTGGCCACCCATGCCACCAAACGCGCCCGCAAGACCGCCGCCTCGCCCCCGTTGGATCAGCACCAGCAAAATCATAAACAGGCTGACCATTGTCAGGATCGCAGTCAGCAGGTAAATGAGAAATGTCGTCATCTGAGCGGCAGCTCCACGTAACGGAATGGGTACACAACCCGGTAGAAACTTCAGTAAACGCGAAAAGACGGACTGGTATCCGTCTCCCGCACAAAATCGGCTGAATCACTGCGGAATCCGCATTCGTTCTGCCGTCAATTTGCCAGCTTTCTGGCAGCTTCAATGATCGGAACGAATGTGGCTGCTTTCAGGCTTGCACCGCCAACCAATGCCCCGTCAACATTCGGTTGACTGAGCAGCGATTCGGCATTGTCGGCCTTGACGCTTCCACCGTAAAGAATACGGGTTTTCTCGGAAAAAGCGACATTATAGCGTCGGGAAAGCCATTTGCGAAGATGTTCATGCGCAGATTCAGCCTGTTCCGGGGTTGCTGTGACACCTGTCCCTATCGCCCAGACAGGTTCATAGGCAACGACAATTGATGCCGCATCAGCCTCTGAGATCCCTTCAAAACCGCCTTCCATCTGACGATCCAGGACCTCTTCGGTCTGCCCGGCCTGCCGCTCAGCCAGCAACTCTCCCACGCACAAAACCACGGTCAGACCACCGGCCAGTGCTGCCCGCACCTTGCGGTTAATAATCGCGTCTGTTTCTCCGAGAATCGCACGCCGCTCACTGTGCCCAACCAGCACAAAGCGACAGCCACAGTCTTTTAACATGTCCACAGCCACCTCACCGGTGAAGGCCCCCGGTGACTCGAAATACACGTCCTGAGCCCCCAATTGCACTGCGCTGCCCGCGATTTTTTCACCGATCGGCAACAGGTAAGGATATGGGGGACACACCAGCACCTCAACACCAGACTCGACTTGCGATGCAACCGCAGCCAACTCACCCGCCAGAGCCACTCCGGACTGCCGAACGGTGTTCATCTTCCAGTTACCGGCAATAAGAAACCGACGCATGTATTCACTCTGCCTTCCGCAGTAACCCGAACCAAACTCAGGAAAACTTTCAATTTCCGGGGCCTGCCCAGCAATCCCCGGAACCCGCACGACACGCACTACAACCTATTTTGAGGCCTCGCCACGGGGATAAGAGCCCAGAATTTCCAGACGATCCGGCGGCAAGGCTTCAAGGTCCTTCAAGGTCTTTTTAATTCGAGGCTCAGAAACATGCCCCTCAAAGTCCAGGAAGAACAAATAGCCAACCGCAGGCTGCCGCAACGGAAAGGACTCAATCCACGTCAAGTTAACCTTATTACGGCGAAACGGTTCGAGTGCTTCGGACAAAGATCCCGGCTTGTGGGGAATCTGCAGCAAAATCGCAGTCCTGTCATGCCCGGTCGGCTCCGCGACACTGTCTCCAATCACCGCAAAACGGGTGACGTTGTTGCGATTGTCCTCAATACACTCTGCCACAATCGGAACATCATACTGTATGGCAGCCTGACGACTGGCTACTGCCGCAACATTCGGCTTATCTCGGGCTAACTGTGCCGCCGTCGAGGTGCTGGTCACCTCAATCAGACGCGCCTGAGGCATGTTCTTCGACAACCAGTCCCGGCACTGCGACAACGCCTGTGGTTTACTGTAAATCTCAGAAATCTCACTACGATCACAACGAGCCAGCAGGTTGTGATGCACGTGCACCAGGACTTCACCACAAATCCGCAACGGTAGCCGGGTAAACATATCCAGAGTGTCCACGATTCGGCCGTCGGTACTGTTTTCAATAGGCACAATCCCAAAATCCACGTGCCCGCGATTCACTTCTTCAAAAACCGTTGCAATCGTACTGACCGGCACCAGATCTGCGGACTCACCAAATCGCGAAATCGCGGCCTGATGGGTGAAACTGAACGGAGGACCAAGGTAAGCCACACGGGTATGTTTTATCCTCTGACGACCAGCACTGAGTAATGGTCGAAAAATCGTCCGCATTTCTGCGGTTGTCAACGGCCCCTGATTCAGTCGATCAATCATCCCCCAAACCAACTGCTGATCCAGATCACTGAATGCCGTTCGAGGTGACGTTTGGGTGCCCTTCATTTTCTCCAGGTACAATGCCACCCGGCGATTCAACAACCCCACCAACTGCTCATCCAGATGGGTAATCTCAAGCTCAGCAGGAACCCCGGAGTCAGCCGATGACGCTAATGGACGCGGCCGAGACACCAGAGAATTCGCTGGTTTTTTTGCAATGGACGTCTTTTCTTCAGACTTCCCCGCACTCGGACGACTTGCCGGTCGCGACCGCACAGGCGGTGATGCCGCGTTCTTCGCAATCTTTTTCACAGGTGTCTTTGCAGCAGGTTTTTTTACCATCAGCCAGCCCAGCCCTCACCAGAAATTTTACCCCGCAAAGGCTCGGCACTTACCGAATAACCCCACTTGCCTCAGATACACCCGCTGAAAAACGAGCAACTTAGCAAGTGGCCCGGCAACCACCAGCAGCCACAAAGGCTGCCGTAACCTACGCCTGAACCCCGCCTCACGAAGAGATTTCTCTGTCCGTAGGCTTTTAATCGGGGCCAATTTGAGTGTCAAGCCGTCCAACACCAGAGTCTGAAATCCGGGCAAACTTGATCGCTCCGACCCAATCTACCCCGCAGCGCCTACGCCAACCCAACACCCCAACCCCCCTCAACAATTCTCATTACAACACCAAACGCCACAGAACGCCGCCATTGTGGCAGCAACGCAGAAACCCAACAATCAGCCAACATGGCACCCATTCACCACCTTTGCGTGGCTACGAAAACTGCCATTTTTGCTGTCGCCGCGACATGACTATTTGTGTCACCGCACGCAAATCAATGAAAAAACGCACTTTTCAACAATCTTCCCCCGCGCGGCATAAGACGTGCTGCACCAGTGATCGCGGCTGTATTGTGACACTTAAATGTCGTGCTTTGCTGCTCAACCAAAATCTGTCGATTCTGTCTATGACGTTTTCCGGTCGGCGTCCCCGTATCAGTCGTTTATTGTTTTCCCGTGCTCCACTGACCGGACTCGGGAATCTCACTGAAGGAAATGTGTTATGGCTGTTTCCGGAGAAAAAATCATCGGCATCGACCTGGGAACAACAAATTCCGTGGTGTCGATCATGGAAGGCGGCGAGCCTCGCGTGATCGCGAATCAGGAAGGTAGCCGTACCACTCCCAGCGTTATCGCGTTCACGGCCAAAGGCGAAACTCTCGTCGGCGAGCCCGCAAAGCGACAGGCCGTCACGAACCCACAGAATACGATCTACTCGATCAAACGCTTTATGGGGCGACGCCATCGGGAAGTCGAGTCCGAAGAGAAGCTGGTGCCTTACAAGGTCGTCGGTGGAATTTCCGACTACGTGAAGGTGAATGTGCATGGCAAGGAACACACGCCTCCTGAAATCTCCGCACTCGTCCTCCGAAAACTCAAGGAGGCCGCTGAAAATCATCTCGGCCACAAAGTCAACAAGGCAGTGATCACTGTTCCCGCCTACTTCAATGACGCCCAGCGTCAGGCAACGAAAGATGCCGGCCAGATCGCTGGACTGGAAGTCGCTCGTATCATCAACGAACCCACCGCTGCCGCTCTGGCCTACGGTCTGGAAAAGAAACGCGAAGAAAAGATTTGCGTGTTCGACCTCGGTGGCGGTACGTTCGACGTCTCTATCCTTGAAGTCGAAAATGAACTGATCGAAGTGCTCAGCACCAACGGTGACACTCACCTGGGCGGCGATGACTTTGACGAAACCCTGATCGGTTTCATCGCGAGCGAGTTCCAGAAGGAAAACGGCATCGACCTCCGCAAGGACCCCATGGCCCTGCAGCGACTGCGCGAAGCGTCCGAGAAGGCCAAGAAAGAACTCTCCACTCAGCAGGCCACCGATATCAATCTGCCCTTTATCACGGCCGATGCCTCCGGTGCAAAACACCTGCAACTCAGCATCTCCCGTTCAAAGTTCGAAGAACTCATCGACCCGCTCGTCGAACGCTGCCGTCAGCCAGTTCTGAATGCTCTGAAAGACGCAAAACTTAAGCCATCTGATATCCACGAAGTGGTGCTTGTCGGAGGCTCGACTCGTGTTCCACGCGTACAGCGTCTCGTTCGTGACATGTTCGGCAAAGAGCCTCACCAGGGCGTGAATCCTGACGAAGTCGTCTCTCTCGGTGCCGCAATTCAGGGTGGTATTATCGCTGGAGATGTCAAGGACGTGGTGCTCCTCGACGTCACACCACTGTCTCTCGGTATCGAAACCGAGGGCGGTATCATGACTGTCCTTGTGGAACGAAACACCACGATCCCAACCACCAAGACAGAGAGCTTCTCAACCGCGGCTGATAATCAGCCGGCCGTGACTGTTCGCGTCTTTCAGGGCGAACGCAAAATGGCCAGCGATAACCGCCTGCTGGATGAGTTCACTCTCGATGGTATTACGGCGGCTCCCCGCGGTGTGCCTCAGATCGAAGTCAAATTCGATATCGATGTGAACGGAATTCTCAGCGTGTCCGCCCGTGACAAGGCTACCAGTAAGCATCATTCGATCCAGATCAAACAGTCCAGCGGACTGTCTCAGGAAGAAATCGAACGCATGCGAAAGGATGCCGAATCCCACGCTGACGATGACCGCAAACGTCAGGAACTGGCAGGCGCGAAAAACGAAGCCTCCTCGCTCGTCTACCAGACCGAAAAGACACTGCGGGAACAGGGCGAAAAGCTGGATGCCGCCTCCAAAGCCGCAATCGACGCGTCCATCGCGAAGGTTAAGTTGGCCTCAGAAGGCTCCGATGCCGCCGCGATCAAGTCCGCTGTCGGCGAACTTAACCAGGCCTCTATCGCCCTTGCTCAGCACATGAATGCCGACAAAGGTGGGGCCCAGCCCGGTGCAGACTCGGGCAGTGGTTCTTCCGGCGGTGATGACAATGTGATCGACGCGGAATTCGAAAAGAAATAGTCCGCAACGACCGCAATCGCACGGTCAGATCAAAAAGGCCCAGAGCACGTCCCGCCGGGATTGCTCTGGGCCTTTTTCGTTTTCCTGACACGCCCCGGTCGCCTGCCTTCCCGAGAAACGCCGTCCTCAGGATCCAGGACTCTCTCCGCGATATCACACTCAGGCCCTGTCGCCTGAATTGACTCGGCAGCCTGAATCACAAAACACTTTCGATGCCTGCACCAGCAACCCGGAAATCAAATCACGGCACACCCAAACTTCTCCGGGGAAGGTGTCTCGCCCACGGGCCGCTTAACACCATTCAGGCAATCTCCGGTACCTCGTAACCTTCCCTGTATTCACGACGCAGCCACTGGTTCGCAACTTCCGAATCACCGGTGAATCGACCTGTTTCAGGATCCAGTGTCAGCATCGCGCTGACTCGCAGTGTTGGGTCGTCCGGACGCACCCGATGCGCCAGCATGTGCTCGTGTGTCTCACCCAGCAGTGTGTGCCAGAGCTCCAGATCCACAGCCTGCAGTGATTCATGAGTAAACGGACCACCGGCTCGCCACGCAATATTGGCAAGGTTACACCAGCCGGTCGAATGATGCCCAACTTCGACGTCCGTGTTCAGAATTCGACGATCCCGGCTGCGCACGGCGTCAATAAAGTTCTGCTGATGCAGACCCATGCCACTGGTGCCTTTGAATTTTCGCAATTCTTTCCCTTCCCGATCGAAGGCGACTGCACTGCCACGCTGTCCTTCCAGTCGGCCCCCTTCACAGTATGCGATATACCCGCTGCCTGGCCCCGGATGTTTTGGTGACCCTTTTGAATCCGGCCCCGCGGTGAGATTACTCAGGCCAATGACCACCGGGGCAATTCCCGTGTCAAAGTAAACCAGATGGACGTTGGGTGTCTCCCCGGCATCGTTCCATGCAACCCGCCCACCACCACCAAGGATGCGTTTTGGCAGTGTCACCTGGTCCCGAAAGACAACATTACGCACGTCATCCAGGACATGCACACCCCAGTTACCCATTTCTCCCGAACCTGTATTCCAGTCCCAGTGCCAGTCATATTGCAGATTCTCCCGAAAGATGGGTTTGTCCATGGCTGGGCCCAGCCAGAGATCATAGTCGACTGTCTTCGGAATCTGCAGTGGCTCCGCTCGCTTACCAATTGGGCCACGTACCCCATAACGATTCACCCGCACAGACTGCAATGCCCCCAGCGCCTTGTCGTCGTGCAGAAACTTCTTGATCTCGACCTGCATGGGGTCGGAACGCTGCTGAGTCCCCACCTGGCAGATACGGTCGTACTTTCTGGCCGCCGCGACTGTCTGGTCACCTTCCCACTGACTGTGCGACAAAGGCTTTTCCACATACACATCCTTGCCCGCCTGCATGGCCCAGATTGCTGCAAGGCAGTGCCAGTGGTTGCATGTGGCCACCACAACGGCATCCACTTCCGGTGATTCAATCAGCCTGCGAAGATCTTTTGCGCCAGTTGCCTTCGGAAATCGCTCCTGCGTCTTTCCCAGCCGCGTTTCATCCGGATCACACAGTGCCGTGACTTCCACGCCGTCCACTTTTGAAAACGCCCCCATCAGCTCATTCGAACGACCTCCGCAGCTGATAAACCCCATCCGTACCGAATTATTGGCGTGGACCGCAGCCGCTGTTCTGCGAGGTGCTGCCAGATACAGACCTGCTGACAGACCCGCAGATAAAAACTGACGACGACTGTTCTGATGCATGTCGAGATCCCACAAAAATGTTGTTCTGCTTAAACCGCTTTTGTTCCCATTCACAATCTGCGCCCTGCGGAAAGCCTGCCCTAACCGGGCGTATCCAACCCAGTGCCCGTCAGCCTGTCACCAGCCGACCAAAGAATTCTCCCTCGTTCACCGTCGGGCGTTCCGGACGCCCTTTGTAGAGCCATGTCAGCTCACGATGATCTATTCCCAGCAAATGCAGAATCGAGGCATGCAGGTCATGCACGTGCAGACGATCTTCCACGGCGCGAAGTCCTAATTCATCCGTCCGACCGATCGTCTGTCCGCCCCGCACTCCTCCTCCGGACATCCACATCGTAAACCCTGTTGGGTTGTGATCCCGCCCATTGCCCTTCTCGGACATAGGCGTTCTGCCAAACTCGCCCCCCCAGATCACAAGCGTCTGGTCCAGCAGCCCGCGCTGCTTCAGATCTTTCAATAACCCGGCTACCGGACGGTCACTGGCTCGACATAACCCTGTGTGATTCGCTTCGATGCCGGAATGCGCATCCCACTTGCTGCCCGCTCCGTGATATAGCTGAACGAATCGCACACCCCGCTCCACCAGCCGTCGTGACAACAGGCACATCCGCCCGAATGTCGCGGTCTCCTTATGGTCCAGTCCATACAATCGCTGGGTTTCCAGAGTCTCTTCTTCTATGGCCACAGCTTCCGGCGCGTGGGCCTGCATGCGAAAGGCCAATTCGTACGAAGCCAGACGAGCCTCGAGCTCCGTTTGCTCGGCATGCTGTGCCGCAAAACTGCCATTCAGCCGGTTCAGCATCCGCAGCTTCTCCTGCTGGCGCTGCGTCCCAATGCCCTCAGGAGGTGTCAGGTTGGGAATCGGATCAGAACCGTCCTGCAGCCGCACGCCCTGATGCATCGCCGGCATAAATCCGGCACCCCAGTTCCGCGGCCCGTTCACAACACTCGACTTGTTGTCCTGCATCACGATATACGCCGGCAGGTTGGAATTCTCTGTGCCCAACCCGTACGACACCCAACTGCCCAGTGATGGACGCCCCCCGATCAGCGAACAGGTATTCATTTGACACACGCCAGACGAATGATTGATCCCATCCGCCCAACAGCTGCGAATCACAGCGATGTCGTCGACACAACCAGCCGTCTCAGGCAACCAGTCCGAGACCCATGTCCCACTCTCGCCATGCTGCCTCCAACGGCGACGACTGGCCAACAATGGCGATCGAGATTCTCCCATCGGAGTAATCACTTCGCCAAAGCTCTGGGGAAGCTGCTGCCCCGCCATGCTGTTCAAAAGAGGCTTGGGATCAAACAGGTCAATATGGCTGGGGCCGCCCTCCATAAACAGAAAAATCACGCTCTTCGCTGTCGCCGGGAAATGGGAAAGCCCTTTTTCCGCCGCGACCGTTGCCGCATCAGACGCCGCTTTCACTGCCCTGCCGCCCGCCAGCACCACCGACGCCGCAAGGCCCGCAAACCCCGCGCCCCCCTGAAGCAGAAAAGCACGCCTGCGATGTTCGAATGCCTGTTCCATCGATGGCCCCCACACTGGTGCACGCGACGCTCTGTGCGACGATCGACCGCGCAGATTCACGTGCGTCTCAAATTTCTGCCCCGAACCAGAACCTCTGCCGCCGCACAGGCCACGGACCTTCTGAAAGGTGTTTCCCGAACCCACTCTGGAAATTCTGGCAGAAACCGGCAGCCGATTCACCTCGGAAACCCACCAGGAGCCGACTTTTTTGAAATCTGTCAGGCTATAATCCGCTGTCAGCTACCTGTAATTAGCTATCAGAAAAGCGTCGAGCTTTTGCGACATTCCCCTCGCATTGTGGGGTGCCCCTCACAGGAACTCACTCTGCCACGTCCTGCAACGTGCTGCCCAGGATCACTCGCGTATCGGTTTTCTGGCCGTAATTTGCTCGCGATGACCCATCAGTCTCGTCTTTTCTGCTGCCGGCGCGTTTTCAATCGCGGTGGTCACCCATTTCCCGGCCTCTTCAAACTGGCCCTGGTCTGCAAATGCGGCAGCCAGCGTGTCCAGAGTATTCCACTGCCGATATTCGGTCATGCCACAAGCCGCCTTTGCCAGCTCCATCGCACGCGCCGGCTGCCTGATACTGTCGTCTGCACAGGTCGACAGCAGCCATGCCAAATCGTTGGTCGCTTCATAGGTCAGAGGACTGATCCTGATGGCCTGCTCCAGATCACTGATCGCATTCCCATACTGCTGCTTCTTGCGCCATGAAAATGCCCGGTTTCCGAGGGCATCCACATAACGAGGATCGACTTTCAGAGCAGCGGTAAAGTCCACAATCGCCTGATCCACCTGATTCAGCTTCTGATGGACGATTCCGCGATTGTTCAGGGCTTCGGCAAAATCCGGAACCAGCGTCAGGGCAGCATTCAGGTCCGCCAGCGCCGGCTGATACTGAGCGGTCTCGATAAAGGCCAGTGCTCGATTATTCAGATACAGCACACTTTTGGAATCAATGGCGATCGCCCGAGTAAAATCATTGATGGATGCGGGGTAATTCGCCTTCAGATAATAAGCTTTCCCCCGATTGTTCAAGGCGCCCGAATTCTTCGGTGCTCGTCGCAGACTTTCCGAAAAATCCGTGATCGCTTTGTCATACTGCTGATGCGCCAGATAGGCCACACCGCGCAGATGATAATTCTCCGATGTCGCCATGCGCGTCAGACGCCCCGACAGCTCCTGGATGGCCGAGTCATAGGGAACCGTTTCCTTTTCCCAGAGCCAGCCGCCCTTCTCACTGATCCACAACCATTCGCCATTGGTCAGCGCAACGGTAAAGACTTCGCCAAGGTATGATGTCCAGACAGTGGCCTCCGGTGTCTTGATCGGTGCCCCGTGCCGCACAATCAGAATCTTCTTTCCCACTCTTGGATCCGCTGCCGCCGCACGCTGCTCCTGAGCCTCCGCGGCGAACGTCATACTGAAAAGCACACAGGAAATCAGGATGCGAAAATACTGAATCACGGTGGAATCCATCCCAGCGAGAAATCTCAGCGGCCGCAGGTCCACAACCAGTGCAGACCGTCTCAAACCACTCTGTCCGTAATTTTCGACGAAATTCCCCCCCGATATGCAGCAAGGGAAATCGGAATTTGCAGGCACAGCGGTATTCCCCGCGAACCCACTACGCGGCCAAACCGAATGCTGGAGAAGCTGCGCAAGCCACGATTCTGAAAATCAATCAAAATCAGTGTTTCACCACCCGGTCGCCCCACTTAGTCGCACAAAAGCCCCACGGTCCACTCGGCAATTTCTGCCGATTCCCACCAGCCAGTGGTCACCGCAGTGCGTCCGGCCATGCGGCCATGGTGCAAAGTCGTCCGATCATCTCTGGTAAATCGGCAGATATCCATATTCAATGGCGAGGGCAAGGACAGACAGGGATGTGGAATACACCTTGCCGGCCTGCCGTTCCGTACCATCTTCCGGAGTCCAGAAGCCGGCCGGATTCTGCAGATCCAGAATTGTGCGATACAGGGCTTCGCGGGACTGCTGCCATTCGGCGCCTCCCACCTTATACATGCCGATCGTGCAGTAGTAGGCTCCGTAGAAAAAGTAGTGCTCCGTTCGCACCAGCGGGCGTGAAAGAATCATTCGCGCCGCCGCAAGTGTTTCGACAGTGCGATGTTCACCGCACACTTCGAGGGCCGTGATTCCCGTGCCCGCACGAGTAATCGTGCTGCCATGCCCGACCATGTATCCGAAGCCCCCGTCGTGCTTCACATGCAACCGCTTCAGATACGCCACGGCCCTGTCAATGTTCTCGGCCGGAACATCACAACCGATATCTTTGGCCGCACGCAGCGCCAGCAATTGCCACGCACTGACGCTGAGATCCGAATCACCGCTGGTCGGCTGATAACGCCAGCCTCCGTCATGCTCGGGAGGCTTGGGGTGATTCTGAGCATCGACGATCAGTTTTACAGCCCGCCGCAGGCAATCACGGCAGGCTTCCGCCTGGGCTGTATCCACCATACCGCTGATTTCTGCCAGCATGAGTGTAGCAATCCCGTGACTGTACATAGGACCATGGCCGCCATCGCGCCCCACCAGCAAGCCATTCTCCTGCTGCTGAGACATCAGCCATGCCAGCCCACGCGGCAGATGCCGCCCATACGGTCCCTCGCCGGGAACATGGCCACCCGCCAGAAAGGCCATGATAGCCAGCGCTGTCGTGGCGGTTGATTCTCCAAAATCATTGGTCGTCCATGCCCCGGACGCCTGCTGCTCGCCGGCCAGCCAATGCAGGGCACGGCGGATGGATTCGTCAATCCGCGACTCCAGTGCATCCGGACGTTCATCCTGTCCACCCGCAACTGACGCCACGAACATCGGCAGCAGCCCCAGCAGGTTCCGTCGAGTCATCGTCTGAACTGGCAAGTGCTGACCCATCACATCCATATCCCCCCGAAAAACGCCCCGATCCCCCTGCTCCCGTCGCCCCGGGAAGGAGCATCGCCGGGGTTGAGCAATCACGATCGCAAAGAAGACAACGCGGCCCATGACCACAGGGCACACGGCTTCTTCAATGGTCTCGCTCCCCGCTCAATTCGAACCATGATTCTTCGCCCGCGACACGACGCTCGCACCAACAGGATCCATGCCACATCCATGCCGCAGAAGCTCCGTTCAGCATTTTTGAAAGTTGGCCATTCACGGAGTGCCGTCATGGCAAATCAGAACCGGACCACTGCCGGGATTGTACGATCAGAACGAGTCGATCGGAATCGGGAAACAACCAAAAGCGAAAATGCGGCGGGGGGAATGGGTACGTCCACCTGTTTTCCTCTGGGCCCCGTTTTCCTCTATTTCATCAGACATCAAGGATGTCCCTGAGATTGCTGAACTTCCTACACATTGACCAGCTCATAATTAGTGGTTTCACCGTGGGATTTCGCGGCCGTCCGAACTGTTCCTGTCCCCCTGTGGCAAGGGTGACAGGGCGTCCGCTGGCGTTTCTCGCATTTCCTGCTAAATTCTGAAGTTTTCGGGGGCTTCCTGTCGGGTGGCGGCGATCGTTGTTCGCGTGATTTTTCGCGTCTGTAGCAGCGTTCGACAACGATTCAACAACATCGATGTCCCCCGACTTCCGTGCTGACAGCACTGTTTAACGGCAACCGGCTGCCTGACAGTGCCAGTGTTCCCCGTGTCTTTTCAGGACAGTCCTGCAGTGACAATTTTCCAGAAGATCATCAATCGGGAGATTCCGGCCAGCATCGTTCACGAGGACGATCTGTGTCTTGCGTTTCGTGATGTGAACCCGCAGGCTCCGGTGCACGTCCTGCTGATTCCCAAAAAGCCGATCGTGTCGCTCGATCACCTGACGCCGGACGACGCTGGGCTCTGCGGGCATCTGCTGCAAATGGTTCCCAAAGTGGCTGCTCTGCTGGGACTGGAAGGCGGCTACCGAACCGTCATTAACACGGGCGTCCACGGCGGTCAGAGTGTCTTTCATCTGCACATTCATATTCTTGGCGGCCGACCACTGGACTGGCCGCCTGGTTGACCAGGACTTCCAAAAATCTGCATTCCAGCCGGCCGCTGAACGCGGTATTGCCTGCTGATCCTCAGGGACTTCCCAGACGGGACGTCGCATCATCCCACCTTTTTCTCAGGAAATTCACCTATGAAACTGCTTCGTGTCATTTTCTCTGCGATCGTCTTCAGTCTTCTGACGCCGGTGGTGACCGCTGCGGAAGATGGTTCTGACACTCCCGGCATCGCCATGGCCACAGCAGCTGCAAAGCTGGCCGAGGTACTTCCAGCGGATCAGAAGTCAAAGTTGTCCTATGGTTTTGATGATCCTGAGCGATTGAACTGGCATTTTATCCCCAAAGAGCGCAACGGGGTGGTGCTGTGGGACTTGTTCGGCGAGCCGCGAAAGGCCGCAGAAGAACTGGTCAAGGTCGGATTGTCCGCCGCGGGTTATGCTAAGACGCTGCAGGTCCGCAGCCTGGAAGAAGTGCTGTACCTGTTTGAGGGCGGAGAAGAAGCCTATCGTCGGGATCGCCGGCATCCACACAAGTATCATCTGACTGTGTTCGGTACACCTGCGGCCAAAGGCACCTGGGGCTGGCGATTTGAGGGGCATCATATGTCACTCAATTTCGTAATTCGCGACGGAGTGGTCATCAGCAGTTCCCCGGAAATGCTGGGAGCCAACCCGGCCCTGATTGATGCCGGCCCCGGTCGACAGCTGCGGATTCTGGCAAACCGTGAAGACATTGCTCGCAGCATTCTGATGGCCTGCAATGCAGAGCAAAAGAAGCAGATGTGGATTTCTGACAAGGCTCCAGATGACATCCGCGGCGCCGGACTGCCCCAGGCGGTTGTCGATCAGGCGGTTGGACTTCGCTTTGGTGATATGTCACCCGATCAGCAGAAGCTGTTTCGTGAACTGATCGGAGAATACCTGTCCGCCATGCCAGCTCAAGTGGTAAAAGATCGTATGCAGGCCATTGAAAAAGGCGGCATGGACGACATCCGCATGGGCTGGTGGGGCGAAGCCGAACGCAATAAGCGTCATCACTATGTGATTCAGGGGAAGCTGTTCATCATCGAGTACAACAATACTCAGAATGACGCCAACCATGTGCATTCGATCTGGCGCAGCCTGGAAGGCGATTTCGCTGTTCCTGCCGGTGGCTGAAACACGGGAATCTGATAAAATCAAGGGAAGATCCTCGCCGAGCCCTCGAAAAACCTCGAATTCTCAGCGGTGGATCTCCCGGGTTTTGTTGCAAAGTGGAAGTTCCGATTACCCCTGCACCATGTCGTTCGGTTATGCTGAAACCGAGTTTTACGGTCCAGGCACACGGTGGATCAGTCCCTGATCTTCCGCCCAACGAATTCCTGTCCCGCCCCTTCTGTCCTGTAGTGGACTTTCTGGAATTGTTCATGACGCAGCGTATCGAGAGTTTTCGTCTTCCCAATGGTCTGCTGGTTGTTTTCGAACCCATGGCGGATGTGCAGTCAGCGGCGTTATCGCTGCTGGTTCCCGCCGGCGGGGTTCGTGATGCCGCAGGTCGCTGCGGGACAGCCGCAATCCTTGCCGAAATGTTCACTCGCGGTGCCGACGGACTGTCGTCACGGGAATTGTGTGCCGAACTGGATAATCTGGGTCTGCAGCGTGGTTTCAGTGTCGGCAGCGCCCACATCACCTTCTCAGCGGCGACCACTGCAGATCGCCTGCAGGATGCTCTGCCGCTGATCAATCGCATGCTGACAAAACCACATCTGGCCGACGAAGACTTTGAACCTGCCAGAGATCTGATTTCGCAGAGTTTGATGTCGCTGGAAGACGAGCCTCGGCAGCGACTGAGCAAGGTCCTGCGGCAACACAGCTATCCAGCTCCGTGGGGAAATTCTGCCGAAGGGGAACTTGAGGATCTGGAGAATATCACTCCGGACCACATCCGGCAGCATTTCCAGTCCTTTGTGACACCCTCCGAAGCAATTCTGGGGATCGCCGGCAATCTGGATTTTGCCACCCTGAAAGCCGACGTGGAGGCGATTTTTTCTGACTGGAAAGGCCAACAGGTACCTCAGGTAACTGCCGGCAGCTGCCCTCTTTCTCCGTTTCACCTGCCCCACGATTCCGCTCAGACACACCTCGGACTGGCATGGGATACGGTTACTTATTCCGATGAGCGCTACTACGAAGCGTGGGCTGCTGTCAGTCTGCTCAGCGGTGGTATGAGTTCCCGGCTGTTTACCGAAGTGCGTGAAAAGCGAGGGCTGTGCTACGCAATCTCTGCATCACTCAGCACCCTGAAGGATCAGGCGCGAGTCATGGCGTACGCTGGCACAACGACAGAACGGGCTCAGGAAACGCTGGAAGTTACGGTCGCCGAAGTGCTTCGTCTGCACGAGGGCATTACGGATGACGAGCTGCAGCGGTGTAAAGCGCGCGCCAAAAGCTCCCTGATCATGCAACAGGAATCCACGTCCTCACGAGCCTCGTCGCTGGCCAGAGACATCTATCTGCTGGGACGGGTTGTCACCCTGGATGAGATTCACCATCGCATCGATTCCCTGACGGTTCCGCAGGTACAGCAGTTCATTCAGGAGTACGCACCAAAGTCAATGGTCCTCGTCACGATCGGTCCTCAGCCGCTGAATGCGGACTGCGTTGGCCAACTGATATAGGACAGCAGAAATCTCCGGTCCTTCCGGTTCCATCCCGGTAATCCGAAACGAATTCACTTTGACCCTCAGCACAGGATCCCTCCTGTCGGAACCACGTATGAAATTTCAGCAGTGTCAATTGTCCAATGGCCTCACACTGATTGCAGAAACCAACCCGTCTGTGCACAGCGTAGCGGCTGGTTTTTTTGTCCGCACAGGCTCCCGTGATGAAACCGCTGAGGTCTCCGGGGTCAGTCACTTCCTGGAACATATGGCATTCAAGGGAGACGATCGGCTTTCGGCAGACGACATCAATCGCATCTTTGATGAGATCGGGGCCAAGTACAACGCTTCGACCAGCGAAGAAGTGACGATGTATTACGCGGCTGTCCTTCCGGAATATCTGGAACGGGCTCTGGAACTGCTGTCCGCGCTGATGCAGCCCTCGCTGCGTCAGGAAGACTTTGATATGGAGAAGAATGTTATTCTGGAAGAAATCAGCATGTACGAAGATCAGCCTTCGTTCACCTGCTACGACCATATTATGGCCACCCACTTTGCCGGGCATCCGCTGGGTCAAAGCATCCTGGGCAGTAACGAAAGCATCACCGCCCTCTCATCACAGCAGATGCGTGACTATCACCGGCAGCAGTATCACACCGGCAACATCATTCTGGCCGTCGCCGGAAACTGCGACTTCGATACTCTGGTCACTCTCGCTGAAAAATACTGCAGCCGCATTCCGCACGGAACAGCTCATCGATCGCTTCCGGAATTCCACTCTCGCCCCGCAGTCAACCTGATTACCAGAGAAGGCAGTCTGCAGCAGAACCTGATGCAGATGGGCGAAGCGCCAAAAGGTAATGATCCCCTGCGATTTGCTGCCGAGTTGCTCTCTGTCGTCGTCGGCGACGATTCCGGCAGTCGACTTTTCTGGGAACTGGTGGATCCAGGCCATGCGGAATCGTGCGACCTTGGTTTCAGCGAATATGACGGTGCTGGAGCATGGATGAGTTTCCTCTGCTGCTCGCCCGAAGACGTAGCTGCCAACCTCGAACGCTGCCAAAAAGTCTTCGACGATGTTTCTACGAATGGCATCACCGCCGACGAACTGGAACAGGCCCGCAACAAAGTCGCTTCCCGCATTGTACTTCGCGGTGAACGCCCCATGGGACGTCTCTCACTCCTGGGCGGAAACTGGCTTTACAGACAGGAATATCGCACCGTCGCCGATGACCTGAAGGTCATTCGCGGAGTCACGCTGGAAGACATTCAGGAACTGCTGAAACGATTCCCCATTCGCATGACAACCACCGCCGGCGTCGGACCGCTCAGCAGCCTCGACCTGCCGACAGAAGAAACAACACCCGAACACTGACGCGTTCCGGCGGATTTTCTGTCCCACCATGCTTCACGGCAGTTCCTGTGAAAGAACCTCGCACCCAAATCAAAGGCCATCAGAGGACTCGTCGTGATCATGCGACGGAGCTAACGCAGGACTATGCGGAAGCCATCGCAGAAATTGCTTCGCAGCATGGCGAATGCCGGGTCAGAGATCTGTCACAGCGTTTCGCTGTCAGTCATGTCACGGTCAATCGCACTGTGTCCCGGCTGAAACGCGACGGATATGTCGACACAGAACCATACGGACCAGTACGGCTGACAGAAAAAGGCCAGATCGTCGCGCAACTTTCCAGACAACGCCATGCCGTGGTCTTTGAGTTTCTGCTGTCTCTGGGTGTCAGTAGTGCCACGGCCGCGATCGATAGTGAAGGGATCGAACACCATGTCAGCGAAGAAACGCTGAAATGCATGCGGCAGTTCGTCACGCGTGCCCAGGAACAAACTTGACGGCCCTTAACCATCCCCAGTCAGCTCCCTGCTGATCAGGCAGCCCCAAACTGCAACTGGCCGCTGATCCCGCCCCCACAAACAGATCTCTCACTTCCGAGCCTGAGGTCCAGGCTGATTGACGACACACCGAAATCCCGTGTGAAATGCTCCGGAATCCTCTTCCCCCTTCATTCTCGCCGTCGTGCGATATCCAATGCAGTACTGATCACTGCACATGAAGGACCCGCCTCGCTGAACACGCTTAATGATTCCGGGCTCCTGAGGATCAAAACTGGTGGTTGGGCCCGGCGGATTCTGCACAGGACTTTCCGCGTAGTACTCCGGCTGATAATAATCCCGACACCATTCCCAGACATTGCCGGACATATCCAGCAGTCCATACGCATTGGCCGAAAAGCTGCCGACCGGCGCCGTCCTGCGAAAACCGTCTTCACCCGTATCCTCGACAGGAAACTCACCCTGCCAGATATTGGTCAACCAGCGACCATCCGGGTTCCGATCATTGCCCCATGGATACGTCTGGCCACTGCGAGCCCCCCGCGATGCGTATTCCCACTGCGCTTCCGTTGGCAACTGTTTACCAGCCCATCGACAGTATTCCTGAGCATCCAGCCAGCTGACATGGACGACGGGATGGTCCATGCGGTCCGCTATCGTTGATTCCGGTCCCTCAGGATGCTTCCAGCTGGCTCCGGGAACATACTGCCACCAACTGTAGGCGCCCTTCTCTGGATCGATATCAGCACGACTGCGAAGCTGCAGGCTGCAGATAGAACCGGGCTTGTTGAATTCGGGAAGAATCGCCTGTTGCGCCAGTTCAGAATCCGGCTGCACACTGCGCAGCTTCGGCGGCTGCTCGGCCATCGTTACATAACCCGTTGCATCGACAAACGCCTGAAACTGCCGGTTCGTCACTTCCGTGGTGTCCATCCAGAATCCGTCCAGCGTCACTTCATGCGGCGGAAACTCGTCCGGAAAGGAATCCAGTGCGCCCATCTGAAATGTGCCCGGCGGGATCCACACCATGCCCTTCAATGCAGGGTCATCCGACGTCTGCGGTCTCCATTCCGGCTCTGCCACGCTCCCCTGAGCGATCGCAGTGTTCGCAGTCTTCTGTTCAGAAACCTTTTTGGAATCGCGTCTGGTCCCCAAATCACCGGTGCCAGGCTCGCCGGAAAAAAGCAGGGCCGCAATCAGGACCGTCGCAGCGACCAGAAATGTGATGACGGCAGCCAATGGATTCTTCATGAGCAACACCGAGAGAAATTGGTCAGTCCGGAAGTCCGTGGCAACACCCGCAACCACCATTCCGCTATGCCGTCTTCATCTCACCGAGATTTCCCGGTCCTGTCAATTGGTGGAGCCGTGCGGAACCAACGAAATGCCACAGCAAAGCAGTTCTGACAACAAACCATCCTGATTAAACGGGACGGCTCATAACCGCCAGACAGGCCGCCGCAGCGGTTGCCACATTCAGTGATGGGACGGGGCCCAACGGCGGCAGCGATACCAGCTGGTCGCAACGTTCCCGCGTCAATCGACGCAGCCCGCTGCCCTCATTTCCCAACACCAGCATCCAGTGACGGTCCCTGGCAACCGTGTAAATCGAAACGTCAGCCCGCTCGCAGGTTCCAAGCACCCAGATGGAATTTTCCTGGGCCTTTTCAAGACTCTGAGCAAGATTCGCGACTACGGAAAACGGGACGTGCTCAGCACCCCCCGCCGCGACGTCACACACGGTGGCATTCACTGGTGCACTGCGATCTTTGGTCAGCAGGATCCCCCGCACGCCAAAAAAACCTGCCAGTCGAAACAACGCTCCCAGGTTCTGCGGATCCTGAACCTGATCCAGGGCCAGCCAAAGCCCCTTGTCCCCATCTCCCGCCTCAAACAGTAGTTCCAGCGGAATCGGCGATGGTGGTTCTACCATCGCGGAGCCAGCCCCGACACGTTCGGTGTCACGCGATGCCCCACGCCGATCTTCCTGCCCTGCCCCGGTACTGACAGGCACACCATGCCGACGAGCCAACTGCAACACGGCGTCCCAGGGCTCGCCAGGACTCTCTGCCTGAATTCGCAGTCGCTTGACTGCTCGAGGCCGCAGTTCAAGGACTGCCTGAATACTATGAGGATTTCGCAGTTCCAGCATCGGGTGGCTTTCAGAAAAACATTGGCAGCCCGAGAAAAGTCGGGAACTCAGCCATTCCGCGAGCAAAAAGTCGCCTTGATTCCACAGACGCCGTGACCCAGAGGAACAGATTCCCTGAAGGTCCTGATGCCCACAGCCGACGACCGGATGTGACCATCACACAACTCAGGAAACGCGCATGAAAAACGCGGAGACCCATTTTCAGGATGCTCCGCGATGTCATTCCGTACAATCGATTGCCGTAATCAGAGAGACCTGAAAGAGCAGACAGGGCCTTCCCAGGTTTATGACGGCTGAACGACCTGTGCCAGTGAAACCTACATGGTAACCCCGTCAGCAGCTTTTTCTGCTTTCGGTATCACTGTGATCCAGCTGACAACAACCAGGAAACTCAGTTGGCAGATGCCACGACCGGCACGATATTGATTCGGCGACCGTCCTGGTCAAACAGAACTGTTCCATCGCACAGCGCGAATAATGTGTAGTCGCAACCCATGCCGACATTGCGGCCAGGATGCCACTTGGTGCCGCACTGACGGGCCAAAATATTGCCAGCGATGACAGCTTCTCCGCCAAACTTCTTGATCCCGCGTCGCTTTGCGTTGGAATCTCGACCGTTACGGCTGGAACCCTGTCCCTTCTTATGAGCCATGTCACCTACTCCACCAGTGCCGATCTTTTAGAAGAATCCGGCAACATATTGTGTTTGAAGCAGCTCCGCGAGCCTGCAAGAAATCATTCGCCTGCGCCCGTTTTTGTACGGGGCAGGAAGTGTGACAATTTATCGGGATTTTTCAAGATCTTTCCCAGTCACTCTGCCCCTTTTCTTGCGAACCAGCCGCAATTTGCTCCCTCTGCACGGAAGCCCTGAGGCGAAGCGCTCACCCTAATGGCTTGAAAACTGCTGATAAACCAATTGGAGAATCTGGCGGTCAACCCCACAAAAACCAGTCAATTCCTACACAAACCGGGTTGGTGATACCGACTTCCCATTCTCCAGCTGCCTGCGGCCGCGTGCCAATCCCGGACAGCAGCGGATTCTCACTACCCACAGTCCCACTAGCGGCTGCAAAAACCCGAGGCGCGACCGTGCTGAGCAAATGGACTATTGGGCCGCCGCGTCCGCTGGTGCCGCGGAACTTTGAATGTTTCGCAATACGGTGTCGATGTTCGGGGTGGTAATGGTCAGTTTTCGAGGACGATACTGCCAAACCGGATAACGCGTGTCAGCTTTGCCATCTCCATCCGTGTCGGCATCATCCACCAGACGAAACTCTGTCTCTTCCTGCAGGAACTCATCCCCAGGGCGACGGAATCGCTGAACAATCACCTTTTCTTCAACGACATTCTGACCAGCCGCGTCCCGCGAAATGCGGTACGCGTTGCTGAAGCCGGACATTGTCACAGAGAAATAGTCCGCCTGATCATCTACATTTCGCCAAACGGCAACCCCGTAAAAGGCCTTCTGCAGAGCATCCTGGTCGGCCGCCGCAACCGGTTCCCCGATTTCCTGCAGGGCTTCCACGCTGTTCAGCAGTTTCAATGTCTTGCCACGACGTCCCATCTCACGATTAAAGACTGCGTTCTGAATCGACACATTCACTTCGTCCTGCCATGCTGAAACAATCGTCCCGTCCGACTCCTGCGACTGCAGCAGAAACCGAGGCATCTGGAGGGGATTGGTGACCTCTGCGTCCAGCACATTCGAAGGATCGTTGTCCGGATCAGAGAGTTTTCGCTCCAGTTCCGCCTTCTCAGCACCTGCAAGGTCTGTGTAATCTCGTCGGATCACCCGATAAATCATATACCGGACAATTTCCTGCTTCGGTTCGCCGGTTTTCGCATCCGGCCACTCCAGTCGCATCAGACGCAGCGGCTTAAACTGCACCTCTCCGATCCACAGCGCAGGATATCCTGGCCCCAGAATTGGCTCTTCCGCAGCCCGCACCTTCCTGGTGCCCAGCATTTCATCAACGGACATGGCGATGGAACTGGTGCGGACAAATCCGTCGTTCAGTGGGGCTTTCACAACCTGAGCCTCGACCGTGCTTCCAGCAAAAGCCAGAAGCGCAGCACCAGCCACGAAACAGCACCGGACAAATACCTGTGACATTTTGGCCACCTTGATCGAAACTCCGGACCCCCGGAAAATTGGCAAACCAACAGCCTGCCGACGAGCAGAATCACTCGTTTCTCTGGCTGAATCAACAGAATTTCGCTGGATTTCCAGCAACTCCTGTCGATTTTTGCACGGTCCTCAGGCGCAGTTCCGCCTGTCTTCTCTGGGGTTTATCGGCGCAATGCAGCAGGCTTTTTGGGAAACATCCGGCAAAATCCCGCTTTTCCACAGTCTTTCAGACACCCACCCGCACAAGTCGTCACATCTCGATCCGGCTGGCGCGTTCTTCAATCTGCTCAAGACTGAAAAAAGCTCCCTGCCCTGCCCCGGGACACTTTTCGCACACCCGATCCCAGGCTTCCGGAGTTGCCAGGTGAGAATCCCAGAATGGCCACGTACGACACTGGATCGGACGAGCCGCATAAACGGTGCATTTTCGCGTTCTGCCGTCAAAAAACGTACAGTCGCCATTTGCAAACTCCGTCAATGAAACCCGGCCGCGGATGATCCGCGTATGGAACAGCCGAATCTCGCCAATCGGCTTGTCCAGATATTCCGCGATCTCAAGCATCTCGTCGTCAGAAACCCAGACCGTTCCGGGGGCCCCGGTACAGCAGTCACCACACTGACTACACGTGAAATTTAAGCCTTTTCCGTACCATGGCTCCGACGGAGTGCCTGCACTGTTCTGATCGGCCGTCTTATCTTCAGTCACAAATTTTTCCTGTCACACGTTTGTTGAACCCCGTGCAGAACTCCCGGGTTGGTCGGAGTCCCCTTCCGAAGGCATTATGCCATGAAGTGACCCCGTTGGCACGGATTTTCAGAGCCTCGTTCGCCACGATGTCGAAATTCCTGAACTTCACGAAGACGATTAACCGTTTGCGGCCATTCGCTTCTCTTCCGCATAGCTCAGCCGGACGTAGAGCGGTTCCAGTGTTTCCGGGCAGCTAAAATCTGCGGACCGAATCAGACGCATCCCCACCTTTCCAACACCAGAAGCCATCGGTATCACAGGCAACAATAGCTGACAAGCGTTCTGCTCCGTCAGCTTCAATCGATGCCGTTCCACCACCGGCCCAATCACGGTCTCAAAATGTCTCAGAGCCCCGACTTTCTCAATTCGGACGTCCCCCGTCCGCTCCCAATTGTCCGCCAACGCATCCCAACGACATTCCTGGACGAAAACTTCCTCTCGCTGAGCGTCACTGATGACAGTCACGACGCCATGGGAATGCGGCACCTGCCATGCGGCAGCCTGCAGACTGTTCACGGCCACCAGCGGAATGCCCTGCAGCCATGCAAGAGTCTTGGCGAACACGACACCAACCCGCAGCCCGGTAAAGCTGCCAGGGCCGACACTGACCGCAATCGCAGAAAGATCATTCACCGTCAGGCCGGCTTTCCGCAACAGCAAATCCGTTTCCTGCACCAGCACCTGCGCGTGTCTGGGGCCTTCTGCCTGCAATGTGTGCTCATACCGAACCTGCCCTTCGGAAAGCAGAGCAATGGATCCGCTGAGTCCCGAAGTCTCCACCGCAAGCAACATACCGCTTCACCACAAAAGATCTGACTGCATGCAGACCCCTTCCAAAAAACAAAAACCTTCTACGGTCACTCCGATATCATAGCCCGGCACAATGAAAATTCCGAATGCAACGCTCGACCGTTCCATTCCCTCAGAATCCACAGTCGCTTTACCGCCCGGGATATGCGGTGTAGCCTACCGCGCCGGCGTTGAACTCCGTTCAC
>CAIQIE010000402.1 GCA_903871805.1 uncultured Planctomycetaceae bacterium
GCGCAAGAATCCTGATTTTCGGGATCTGCGGCATTTGCACATCGTTGACTGTCGTTGCCGCTGCACTGCCGGCCGGGTGGTTGCTGTATAGTGTGCTTTTGATTGTTGCTGCAGGCTCGCTGGGGCTGTTTCCCTGCTACTATTCTATGGCACAGGATGTTAGTGAACGCCATCTGGGTAAGGCCTCTGGACTGCTCGGAGCGATTGGCTGGCTGATCTCGTCACCGACGCAGAAGTGGTTTGGCAAGGTTGTTGACAGCACTGGTTCGTTTGATACGGGTCTTGCAATGGTGGGGCTCGCGCCGCTGCTGGGATTGTTTCTTCTGATCCTGATCTGGAGGGATGCAGACCGTTGACATTCGCAAGCCCGACGGGTCAGCTTTCTGTGTTGCCGAGATGAGCATTATGTGACGCAGCCGATCTCAGAAAGAGCAAGGTTCTTTCTGCGGGTTACGATGGAATCCTGCACCTGTGCTTTTGTGACACGTGCCGATACTGGATGGTTTTGATTGATTTAGAATTGTGTTACGGCTGCGATGGAAACACGGCAGCCGCCGAGTTATTGCTGACCATGCCGCTTCTGCTGACCGTCGGAGGGTGTTTGCGGTACTTCGGCGGTGATGTTGATTTCGGCTTGATTGGGGATCTTTTCAAAGGTTCTGGCAAGTCGGGAATGAGCTGGTTTTGTCGGACTCCTCAGGTTGGATACACTGCGGGTCCGTAGTTTGGCTGGATGTCGTGTGGTGCATGGAACTTGGCCTGCGGAACAATTTGAAACGGTCTTTCCCTTCCCGTACAGTCTGGTGTGATCATGAGCAATAAGCGTGCGATGGCGCAGCTGCTGAAGCATCTGTCCAGTATCGGGGTGACTCACGTTCCGAAGGTGGAACTGGCAAAACGCCGGGTTTCCGCGGCCAGGGGACCTTCGGCTCCAGCTGCAGTAGACAGTTCGGTGACCCCGGAGCAGCCTTCTGGCGTGCCGGGCACATCGCGTCGACCCACTAAGCCCGCGCCAGTGACGGCGGCGATCAAGCCTATGCGGCGGGTACCGGGGATGCTGGATGCGGAGGACCTGCATCCATCCTCAGTTCGTGTTCCAGAGTTATTGCCGGAAGTGGTTCGGGTACGTGAGCGGGCGTATCAGACGCGGGAGGCGAAAGAGGAAGCGCTGTGTGGGCTGAAGTCTGTAGTCGCTGGCTGCCAGAGATGTCCCGAGTTATCGTCTCGCAGGACGCAGACGGTGTTCGGTGTGGGCAATGCGAACGCTCGTATCATGATTATCGGTGAGGCACCCGGGCAGGATGAAGACGAGCAGGGTGAGCCCTTTGTTGGGGAAGCTGGACAGTTATTGAACAAGATTATTAGCGCCAGTCAGTTGCGACGCGAGGATCTTTATATCTGCAATATTCTTCGCTGCAGACCACCGGGAAATCGCAACCCACTGCCTCAGGAAGCTGCGAATTGCCGTGAGTTTCTGGACGCTCAGATTCATGTGGTTCAGCCGGAGTTTATCATCTGTCTCGGGGCCGTTGCGGCGCAGAATCTGCTCGGCGTGGAGACGCCCATTTCAAAGATGCGGGGGCAGTTTTTCTCGTATGGTTCTTCAAGAGTACTTTGCACATACCATCCTTCATATCTGCTGCGAAACCCCAATGCTAAAAAACAGGTTTGGGAAGACATGAAGTTTTTCATGAAGGAACTTGGAGTTGAACTGCAGTAGAGTTGTGTGACCGTCAGGATTTGGGGCGATCTGCATTAGCCGCTGCCCGCGGCTCTGAACAGAGCGATCCCGCGTTCTGGCTGATGGGATCAACACCAAACACAAAACGGCACACGACAAAGGTCTTTTCGGTGGTGATTTGGTACACAGTTTGGCAGCGGCGTCTTAGTCTTCCCGGAAAGGCTGAGATTTTCTGATGGTAAAACATGGCGAGGGCAGAAGCGATATGTCGGCATCAAAAAGCAGTCTGAAGAAATCCGGAACAGCAGAATCCGGAGAACGACTGTTGTCTCTGGATGCGCTCCGGGGTTTCGACATGTTCTGGATCATTGGGGGTGATGAGTTAGCGTCGAGGATACTGGAGCGTTCAGCATCGCCGGAAGCCGCGAAATGGAAGCTGCAACTGGAACATGTGGAATGGGAAGGATTCCGATTCTACGATCTGATCTTTCCCTTATTCATGTTCCTTGTGGGCTGTGTGATCCCGTTTTCCCTGAGC
Organism: uncultured Planctomycetaceae bacterium; assembly: GCA_903871805.1. Taxonomy (GTDB): domain Bacteria; phylum Planctomycetota; class Planctomycetia; order Planctomycetales; family Planctomycetaceae; genus SXXK01. The sequence continues at coordinate 2,220 of CAIQIE010000402.1, forward strand.
AAATTTCAGCAGCAGCCATCGCAGGCATGGCCAAGAATACTGCGTCGTACGGTGCTGCTGTTTATGCTGGGACTTGTCTGCAATGGTCTGCTGATGTTTCGATTTGGGGAGCTACGGTATCCTGGTGTGCTTCAGCGCATTGCTTTGTGTTATGGGATTTCCGCAGTGCTGTTTCTCAAGCTGAGTGTGCGTGGTCTGGTCGTGACGATTCTGTCTGTGCTGCTGGGTTACTGGGGCTTACTGTCGCTGGTGCCTGTGCCTGGCGGAGTGGCGGGTGACTTTTCAAAGGCTGGAAATCTTGCGGGCTACGTTGATCGGGCTCTGCTGCCGGGAAAGATTCCGGCCCAGTGGTATGGGCGGGGCGACAACGAGGGCATTCTTTCGACGATTCCTGCCGTGTGCACAGTTCTGCTTGGTTGTCTGACGGGGGTGTGGCTGAAAACCGATCGTTCTGGATGGTCAAGATTTGCCGGCATGTGTCTGATGGGTGGCGTCTTCCTGTCTATTGGCTATTCCTGGGGGGCCGCCTTCCCGATCATAAAGAATCTCTGGACCAGTTCTTTCGTTCTTGTCGCCGCTGGCTGGAGTTTGTTGCTGCTGTCGGTGTTTTATCTGGTGATTGATGTGCTGAGATTTCGGCGATGGGCCTTTGTCTGGGCGGTGATTGGAGTGAATGCGATCACTATCTACGTCGTGCCACGGTTTGTGGATTTCGAAAAGATGGCTGATTTTTTTCTCGCCGGTGTGGCTCGGTTAAGTGGCAGCTGGGGCATGGTTGTGCTTGCTGCTGGCGTTCTGATAGCGAAGTGGTTGTTTCTGTTTTCGCTGTATCGCAGCCGAACCTTCCTGCGGCTCTGAGCGCTACAAAGGCGTCGGGAAGGGAAGTGGGGCGTCCGGTCATTGAAAGGCAGGATCTGCCTGAGGCAAAGGCTGAAGGCGCGGATAAAAATCAGCGATTGGCGCACTCGGCCATGTGCTGATGTTCGGACGCAGAGTGTTTTATGGCGAGTGCAGCAGGTCTTCTGCCAGACGAAGTGCTCCTTCGGCAGCGTCCGGCACAAGTGTTACTGACGGCGTGGCGTAGCCGAAGTGCGCGAGGGCTTGCAAAATGGCGGTCCGATAGGTCTTTTGTTGAAGCAGCACAGATCCCGTGACAGCAAGGGGGTAAGGGGCCGGGATCTGCAACTGACGGGCGACGGAGTCCGTCATTGTGGCCAGGTCCCGAGCGGCCTGATGAATGATGTTGCGCACGGCAGAGTCGTCATGTAGCTCCGGTTGAAACAATAGCGGAGCCAGACCAGCGATGACGGCGCGAGGAATTTCGGACGAGTAAACAGCGGTAACAATTTCTGCAGTGCTTGAGATCTTCAGTGATTCAAGTACGGGTTCAAGCAGGGCGGTCGCATCTGTTCGTCCGTCTGCCGCCATAATGACGGCCTTCAGGGCCGCGGTACCCAGTGCAAAGGCGCTGCCTTCGTCTCCAAGAAGATACCCCCAGCCTCCGGACCGCGCTGTCTGACCAGCAGAATTTCGGCCCCAGGCGAGGGACCCCGTACCTGCGATCAGGGCGATGCCGGTTCCATTGCCTGCGCCTGCAAAAAGCAACGGTACGGCATCGTTGACGACTCGGACGCGATGCGAAACCCGAGCTTCTTCGGCCCACTGTAGTACAACATTGCGGTCAGATGGGCGATCGGCTCCGGCGAGTCCGAGGCAGGCAGCAAGGACGGTTTGACGGCTTAACCCGGCATCTTCGAACGCCGCCGCGACGGCGAGGTCCAGATTCTCCATGGCAATTGCAGGCCCCACGGCCCGTTGATTGGACGGCCCGGAAATCCCGCGACCAAGAATCTGCGATTCGGGGCGAGTAGAAGCCAGCCATGCGACGGTTTTTGTTCCGCCGCCGTCAATGCCAAGAATCAGCCAAGGTTCTGATTGCATAGTCGGTGTATCAGTGCAAGGACTGAATTGAGTGATTTGATCTGTGAGTGTGCAGCAGCCGGGTGGTTTTTAGATCGTTTGCTGCGAATGCGAGCATCGCTGTGAGTAAGTCTCGCCTGGAAAGGCTTCAATCGCAACGGATGCCTTTTGGGTGGCTTTTGCGGGTTGTTTTTCGCGGAATGGATTGAGTATGACCACAGGAAGTATCGAAGGCAATCGCGTGTCCGAAAACGGCTGTCGGGGAGGCTGGGGCAGTCGAGTCAATGGGTGGTGGTGGCGTGGAGGGGCGATGTCTGGTGAATATCGTGAATCATGAGATCCGGTTAAGCCATCGAAGAGTTTTTCACTCGGAGAAACTACACTGCTTGCCGCCGCTACGGTACTTGTGGAAGTGTGAAGGGTATTCAGCCAACAGGATATGCGAGGGTAAAGTGAATCAGACATTCAGGATGTATCTGCAGGGCATAACGCTGGCCTGTCTGTTTGTTTTAGGTGAGCAGGGTCCGCGTGTACTTGCCGAGGATATGATTCGAGTGTTTGTTTTTGCTGGTCAGTCCAACATGGTGGGCTCGGATGCGCACGCCGATCGGATTGATGACTATCCGGAGTTTCAGGGTGTTGGAGTTCCGCAGCAGGACGTGCGTTTTGCGTATCTGCTGGGCCATGACGGTCAAAAATCGCAGGGCTGGGAAGCACTGCGGCCGCTGGAGGCCTTCGGACCGGAAATCACCTTTGCGCGTCGAGTCCGGCAGTACAGTCCGGGGCCGATTGCCATTATCAAATCGGCTGTGGGTGGAACGACAGTGGCTCGAGACTGGAATCCTGAGGCCCCGGATGACGGTCTGAAGCTGTACCCCAAAACGCTGCAGTTGATTCGTGAATCGTTGCAGGCGCTGGAGCAGCAGGGGCAGCGTTATCAACTGGAAGCGGTCCTGTGGCATCAGGGGGAAAACGACATGCTCGACCGCGGGCTGGTATCGAACTATGCATCCGGACTGGAAACATTGATGGGGCGTCTGCGTCAGGACCTCGGACTTCCGCAGCTGAAGTGGTATGTCGCGGAAATCAGTGAAAAGGGGATCTGGGGGATGGACCATCGTGCTCAGCTGGGGGAATTATTTCGACAGCAGACGCGGGTTCTGAGCCGTGATTCGCAGGCGGTGTGGGTACCGTCGTCCCATCTGGCCTTCGATGTGATGGGCAGTGGCCAGCCGCACTATCACTTCGGGACGCAGGGTCAACTTCAGCTGGGCCATGCGTTTGCGGATGCCTATCTGAAGGACCGGCAACAGGCTCCTGCTGAGCCGGACCGCAGTTTCAAGGGAGAACTCCCCGTGGCGAAGAACGGAAAGATCAATCTGTTTGTTCTTGCCGGTCAGCGAAGTATGGAGGGAGAGGACGCATTTACTGAACAGTTGAAGGGGTATCCGGAATATGAATTGCTGCGAAAAGATCAGGACAACATCCTGTTTCGGTATTCGCTGGGTGGCGGAGTCAGAGCGTCAAAGAACTGGGAGCCACTTGGGCTTACGGGATTTTCAGGAAATTTTGGTCCTGAACTAACGTTTGGCGCGGAGTTGCGGAAGAGGATTTCAGCTGACGAGGGACTGGCGATCGTCAAGTTCACCGACAGTGGAGCCCAGGGGCCGGACTGGTTACCGGAGGGTTCCGCCGAATCGCATCGTAATCTGTATCCGCAGTTTCTGGCCTGCATTCGAAGTGCGAAGCAGGATCTTGAAGAGCGTGGTTACCAGTGTCAGTTGCGGGGGGTGTTCTGGCATACGGGCGAGAATGACACCTGGTTCGGACCGTATGCGACGAAGAATGCGTCGCTGATGAGTACGCTGATTCGGCAAACGCGAGCCGACCTTGGTGTGCCGGACCTGTGTTGGCTGATCAGCCAACAGTTTTCTGAGCCGACGTGGCAAAATGTGGCTCAGGTGAATCGTGATCTCGATGAGCTGGCTGAAACGGATCCTCGCGTCGTGATCGTCCCAATGTCCGCAGCGCCTCATCAAACTCATCATCTGGGAACGGCTGGAACACTCTGGCTGGGGCGTGCTATGGCTCAGGCGTGGTTGGCCTTGGCTGGGGATAAATAACGGCAGAGACGGTCAAATTCGGGATTAGCAGATGGCGTCCCACCCCGGAGCGAGTGCGTGTGGTGGTGGAAATGCGAACATAAAGCTGCAATGCGAGAAATGCACCGCTCTGGGGAATATGGATCCCGAGAATGCCGGGTCTGGCAGGAGAGCAGTTTGCAGAAACGGTTGACGTAAGTGGTTGATTGAGTTGAATTTAGATCACAAGGTGCATGGCACCTTGTGTGACCCATGGCACCTTGTGTGACCGAGACGGTCAAATTCGGGATCAGCAGATGGCGTCCAACCCCGGAGCGAGAGCGTGTGGTGGTGGAAATGCGAACATAAAGCTGCAATGCGAGAAATGCACCACTCTGGGGGATATGGATCCCGAGAATGCCGGGTCTGGCAGGAGAGCATTTTGCAGAAACGGTTGACGTAAGAGGTTGCCAGATTTGAGTTTAAATTGCAAGGTGCATGGCACCTCGGGTGATTTGGCACTTCGGGTGATTTATTTCAGCTTTGTATGTTTTTGCAAAGTTGGAATTTGGCGGGGTGTGGTGCTATTGGCGGATGCGTTCGATAGGCTGTGTCGCAGGGTCTGTTTTTTGTGGTTCGTGGATAGTGTGAGAAATTATGGCTGGTGAACTGCTGACATCGTTTTCGTTGAGTGGATTGAAGTTGAAAAATCGAGTGGTGATGGCGCCGCTGACGCGGGCTCGCTCGGGGTCTGGTCGCATCCCGAATGCATTGATGGCAGAATACTACCTGCAGCGAGCGTCTGCCGGGGTCATCATTTCCGAGGCCACGACGATTTCCGAGGAGGCGAATGGCTGGAATGAGTCGCCGGGGATTTATACAGACGAGATGGAGGCAGGCTGGCGGCAGGTGGTGCGGGCGGTTCATCAGGCGGGCGGGGTGATTTTTCTGCAGCTGTGGCACATGGGTCGTGCTTCGCACAGCAGTTTTCATCAGGGGCGAGCCTGTGTGGCACCTTCGGCAATTCGGATTGACGGAGTTCACAACCACACCCCCGCAGGGGCTCAGCCCTACGAAGTTCCCCGAGCTCTTGAAACCAGCGAGATTGCGCGAGTTGTAGAGGACTATCGTCGTGCGGCGGAGCGTGCGAAGTCTGTGGGATTTGATGGGGTCGAGATTCATGCGGCCAATGGTTATCTGATTGATCAGTTTCTGCAGTCGAAGACGAATCACCGCACAGACGAATATGGTGGATCGGTTGCCAACCGTTATCGGTTTCTGGGGGAAATTCTGGCGTCTGTTGCGACAGTGCTGCCGGCGGGCAGAATAGGTGTCAGGCTTTCGCCAAACGGTGTTTTCAATGACATGGGGTCTGCAGATTTTCGAGAGCAGTTTACATACGTGGCGGAACGTCTTGATGAGTTTGGTCCTGCATGGATGCATGTGATGGATGGGCTGGCTTTTGGTTTCCACGACCTGGGTAAGCCGATGACACTGTCTGATTTCAGAGCGGTGTATCGTGGGACATTGATGGGGAATTGTGGGTATACGCAGGAAAGTGCGGAGCAGGCGATTGCAGAAGGTCGGGCAGACCTGATTGCATTTGGTCGACCCTACATTAGTAATCCTGACCTTGTGGAGCGATTTCGGAATGGCTGGGAGTTGGCACCTCAGGCACCGATGTCCGACTGGTACACTCCGACTGGTGCGCGTGGATATGTGGACTTTCCGGCACATGCCTGAGTGTTGACTCAGCATCCGGGGCAGCCTTTTGGGTCAGCGATCCGGTTTTGGGGCCATGGATGGCGTCCCTTTGGTGAGCATGTTGCGGGTGCCGATCTTTTGTTGATTGCAGAGTGAAAGGGTCTGAAGTGTCTGACGCCTGTGTATCGAGGATGGGGCATCCTGATTCCGGAGTGACCGTGCCCAGTGCGCCACCAATTTTTCAGACGACGGCGTTTGATGTGCCGGATCTGGATGTTCTGCAGCAGATTTATGAAGGGGCAGTTGTCGGTGATATTTACACACGCGACAGCAATCCGAACCATACAGCGCTTGCCGATTCGATTGCGCAGTTGGAGCAGGCGGAAGCTGGCGCTGTCTTTGCCTCGGGTATGGGGGCAATTGGCAGCATTTTTCTGACGCTGGCTGCTGCCGGAGACCATGTGATTACGGCACGATCACTCTATGGTAAGACCGTCCAGTTGGCCTCGCGTATGCAGAGGCTGGGGGTTTCGATATCGTCGTTTGATGTGTCGCAACCGGAGCAACTGCGTGCAATGATACAGTCGAATACTCGGTTCATTCTGGTGGAAACCGTTTCCAATCCGTTGCTGGAAGTTGCCGATTTGCCGGCAATTATTGCTTATTCGGATGGTGTGCCGGTGGTTGTGGATTCCACGTTTTCAACTCCGGAGTTGATTCGGCCGTGTTCGCTTGGAGCTTCCATCGTTTTTCACAGCGCCTCCAAGTATCTGAATGGTCACGGGGATGTGATGCTGGGGGTGGCCGCGGGGTCTGCCGAAATGATCCGGCGACTTCGGGAGACGGCCAGTGTCTTTGGGCAGAATGCCAATCCTTTTGAGAGCTGGCTGACGCAACGGGGCCTGCGAACTTTGCCGTTGCGGATGAAGCAGGTGTGTGACACGACGCGTCGGCTGGCGGAGTTTTTGACGGGGCATCCCGGAGTGCGCCGTGTTCATTATCCGCTGCTGAGTGATCATCGGTCGCGGGAAACTGCGTGCAGGCTGTATCCGAGTGGAACAGGGGGCATGATTTCGATTGAGCTGGCCGGGAGTGGATTTGATGTGGTGAATCGATTCCTGAAGCAGTTACCGAACATTCCATTTTCTCCGACTCTCGCCGACGCTCGTACGACCGTTTCTCATCCGGCAACGACATCGCATCGATTTCTAACGCAGGAGGAGCGAAGTGTGGCTGGGATTCGTGATGAGTTGGTGCGCGTATCGATTGGGCTGGAGCCCTTCGAAGTACTGGCACAGGAGTTTGGATCAGCCTTGAGGGCGATTTGAGAGCGGCGTACCAAACAGCAGTGATGTGTCGCGGATATCGCTGCCTCTGCGAAGTTCTTTTATTTTATGATCAGTCGTCGCATCAGGGTGTCGTACTGATCGATACAGTGCTGCCATGAAAAGAGAGTTCTGACGGATTCTCTGGCAGTGCTGGCCATCAGGCTTGCGTGAGTCGGATTGTGGATCTGTTCTGTCAGGAGCGAGACCAGTTCAGTGAGATTGTTGTGGGTGAACAGCTGACCGGTAACACCATGGCTGACGATTTCCGCACATCCATCGGCACGTGATGAAATTACGGGAAGACCGGCCGTCTGTGCTTCGATGAGGACATTCGGCAGACCTTCCCACTGCGAGGCCAGAACCAGTACGTTGGCGGCCTTCATGATGCCGATCAGGTCAGCTCGCCATCCGGTAAACAGGACGAAATCCTGGAGTCCCGCGGCATGAACACGCTGTTGTAGTTCTTCAAGCAGAGGCCCATCGCCAGTGAAGACGAGTTTTACAGGTTGGCCGAATTCGGATTGCCGAGCGTGCAGTTCGATGAATGCCGCGAGGACGTGTTGGGGCGATTTTTGTGGCGTCAGGCGACCAGCGCAGAGGATCACAAAGTCTTCGGGATGCAGATTCAGCGAACCACGACTGATTGGCGGGTACCCGTCGATGGCAGTGAAGTCAACGCCATTCCGAATAACGGAAATGCGGTTTGGCGAAATTCCGCACAGGGCCTGGTGAACGTTTCTGACGGCCTGACTTACGGCGATGTAGTGATCGGTGCAGGGGCGAGTCAGTCGTTCGGAGATGGCGACGGCCAGGCGTCGATCGGCAACTCGGACCCCGGACACAGCGCAGGAAACACCTGCAAGGCTGCCAGCCAGTCGGCTGACGAGATTTGCCTGGTGCAGAAACGAGAGGATTGCATGGGGGCGATCTGCGGCGAGAACGCGGTAGAGTCGATAGATTGCGCGAAGATCGAAGGCACCGCCGCAGTGGAGGGCTGTCACTGGGAGGCCTTCATTTTCGAGGGCCGCAGTCAGTGGACCTTTATCGCGGAGGCTGACAACACGGATATCCCAGTTTTTCTGTTTCAGGCCGCACGCGATGCGAACGAACGCTTTCTCGGCACCGCCGATATCCAGTTCTGTGATGACCATGGACAATTTGGCTGGATTTTTATGCATGGTTTTTTGCAGGGACTTTCGTGGGACAAAGCGACATGACGCGTGCGAGAACGGAGTTTGACGACGCAAGGGGTTGTTGTGGAAGGGCTGGCAGTGATCCTGGCTGAAAGTGTGAGTGCTGCCTATGATGACCGGGTTTGGGGGCGTGTGATGAAACCGCGGGGGTTTCGGGGAAATTAGTGGATTAGCGGTGGTATGTCTTTATGACAAATCGGGATTTCGACTTATTGTCTTCGTGGCAGTTTGATTTGCCGCCGGAACTAATCGCCAGTCGCCCATCGCCTGAGCGTGATGATGCTCGTCTGATGGTGATTGACAGGGCTGTTGGTCGCATCATTCATTCCAGGATTCGTGACCTGCCGCAGTGGCTGCACGCAGGGGACTTGCTGGTCTTCAACAATACAAAGGTATTACCAGCGCGGCTTTTTGGAATTCGTACGGCCACGGGAGGGCGTTGGGAGGGATTGTACATTGAGCAGACGGAATCGGGCGAATGGCATTTGCTCTGCGATACCAGAGGCAGGCTGACCGCTGGAGAAATGATCACAGTGATTCCCTCGCAGCAGTGGGAGAATTCTGTTGGTACGCCGAATACGTCGATTCAGCGATCCATTCTGACTCTGCGACTGACTCAGAGGCAGCAGGATGGCAGCTGGCTGGCGATTGCTGAGGACAGGAGGCCGGTACGTGAGATACTGGAAGAGTTTGGATCGTTGCCGTTGCCGCCCTACATGGGCAGGAAAATCGCTGACGAACAGGATCGGGAGCGTTATCAGACGTCATTTGCCGCCGAGCCGGGCGCCGTGGCAGCTCCCACTGCGGGGCTGCATTTTACGGACAGTCTTTTGCAGCGATGTGCAGAACAGGGGATTCTGCGAACGGAGCTGACGCTGCATACGGGGCCGGGGACTTTCCGGCCGGTCACATCGGAGCGTCTCAGTAATCATCAGATGCACGAAGAGTGGTGTCGACTTCCGGCAGAATCTGCTGATGTCATACGCCGGGTTCGCGGAAGCGGCAGGGTGGTGGCTGTCGGCACAACCTCGGTGAGAACGCTGGAATCGGCGGCCTTGTCTGATTCAGAATTCCCACGGGCATGGGAAGGTCGCACGGCTCTTTTTATTCAGCCGGGATTTGTCTTTCGTTCGGTGAATTGTCTGCTGACAAATTTTCATCTGCCGGGGTCCACGCTGATCGTGCTTGTGGCAGCATTTGCCGATTTTGAACTGATCATGGAGGGGTACCGTCAGGCAATTGAGCAGCGATATCGATTTTTTAGTTATGGTGATGCCATGCTGATTTTGTGAGGCAGTTCCGAGGATCCTTTGCCGTTGAAGGCGGCACAGGCGGGATTATCCGGGAAAGTTGGCAGACTGTGCTAACTGGCGTTATGCGTACGCCAGGAGATGCGTGAGGGAGGAAGCGGCGCTGCAGAGCATAATGAACCTGATGCGACTGTCTGTTTATGCCGAAAAAATATCAACAGGCGCGATACTGCCGGGAGGACTTATCCGGATTGAGTCCGTGGCGACCCGAAAAAGGGGGGGCACGATCCCGGTGACCGATGGTAGGCGTGTGTCTGAAACGCACGATGGAGGGTGTGTACGATGTCAGGATTGAGGAAAGCGTTGAGTTGTGTTCTGGCCGCGACGATGACACTGGGGTCCCCGCTGATGGCGGCTGGCCCGGTCGAATTGCGGTCGCGGGATGTGGTACTGAACGACGGGAGGCTTGAGGGAACGGTTGTGAACCGTCAGGCTCAGCCAGTTGCGGGACTGACGGTGCGTTTGTTTCATGGCGAAAGCCTGATTGCGACGACGACCAGCAATGAGAAGGGTCAGTTTTCCGTCGGCGGCTTAAGAAATGGCGGCCATACACTCTGCACGGGCGAAGATCGGCAGAGCGTGCGTTTCTGGGGCACTCAGGCCGCTCCGCCAGCAGCCTCGAATCGAATGACCATGGTTGTGGATGAAGAGATTGTGCGTGGCCAGAACTGTGGCGACAACTGCGGTGAAGGCAGCGGCTCGTTGCTTTCAAGTGTCATGGGCAATCCAGCGGTACTGTTGCTGGTCGCTGGCGGTGTTGTTGGCGTAGTGGCTATTGCCGCCCAAAACAACAACGACGACTCAACTCCGGCCAGCCCCTGAGTTCCGGTCAAACCGTGCTATCTCCTGATCATGTCGCTTCCCGGGCAACGGAACCTGTAGCCTGGTGGCTGTTTTGTGGGGTTTTAACGGTTTCACGAAGCAGAAACGTGATTCTTACGTCAGGAGCGACTTCATACTGGGCTGGGAGGTAATTCGGGGCGATCAGTACTGTCTGCCTGATTAGTGTATTGAGCATAGAGAGTTGTCGAAGAACGCCGATGGGATCCATCGGCGTTTTTTTTTGCGCTGGGGGAAAACGGCATAATTGGAAAATCTTAACTCATCGCTACGGCTGGCATATTCCGATAAACCAGAATAACTGTTGATTTCGGTATGTCCGGAATTCATCACCCACGGGCCAGAGTGACGTGCGATTGGTTCCCGCGGCGATTGGCGAGCGGGAAATTGAGTCAGGCAACGAAATCCAGTGGCTCCTTAAAAGCCTGCCTTTTTTAAGGAAAATGACGGTGAAACGTCCGGGATTTGTAGCAGCGGGGTTGATTGGATCTGCAACCACACTCTGCGTGCTGTTGAACCAGCATTTGAATTTGGGTGCATCCGAGAATGGTAAGCGTTCCTTCCGGGAAGCGCTGAAGGGATCGCCACAACCAGAACTTGTGGAGCAGGAAGATGGGATCCGGTTGAACTACTTTGATTCCACATGGGAACGGGTGTTACGCAACCTGGCAGAGAGCCAGGAACTGACGCTTGTAATGGAAAAAGCTCCTCCGGGACGATTTGCCCGGAGAGATCGTACGAAATACGATCTGGATTCAGCGATCCGAATTCTGAACAGTGAACTGGAGCCGCAGGGTTTCCGCCTGCTGCATCAGAATAATTTTCTGATCGTGCTGAGTCTGGATAAGGCGCGGACGGAATATGCTCGCCCCCGCATGAATGAAGAGTCCTCGAAGCCGAGGGCTGCTGCAATGGAACGCACAGTGCATTCGGCCGCGCTGACCCGGGACGAATTTGACGATTCCGGAATGAGCGAGCGTCCGCAGACACGGTCTGCAAAGCATTCTGTGGTCACTTCGGACGATCAGGGCGGCAGAAAAAACCGATCCACAAAAGTCCGTCCGGTATCGGATACATCCGGAGAAGTCGGCGCTTCTTCGGGAGCATTTTCCGTTCAGGAGATTCCACTGACGGAAGGAAAGGCGACGGATGTTGCCAGAACATTATTCGTGGTATTTGAAGGGCGTACGGAACTGGAAAAACCGGGACTCAACGGACTGCCCGGGTTTGTTGTGCGTAGTAATCCCGTGGATTCCTCAACGGACGAAGAGCCTGCGGTTCTGTTTCGGGTGGGGATCAACCAGGAAGAGAATTCTCTCAGCTTCGAAGCACCTCAGAAGCGTCTGCAGCATCTGAAGCGGCTGGTTGCGGATCTGGACCGTCCTGCGGACTCAGAGGATGACACTTCGGTCAGGCTGGTCCAGAATAATGGGGTACCGGCACAGGCGGCAAAGCAGTTGACGGAGCGAATCCATCAGTTGGTTGCGATGGGCGACGAGGAGCGGGCGTATGGTCAGGCGGTGCCAGACGAAAGTCGGACGCTTGCTGAGGATGGTAAGGAAGACGGTCCTCCGATCAACCTTCGCGGCGATGTGAACATTCAGGCGCTGGAAGATCTGAAGCTGCTGATTCTGAAAGGAAATGCAGCGGATGTTAAACGTGTTGAGCAGATTATTGAGCAGCTGGAGAAGGTCAGTGTCGGCTCGCTGCCGAGCATTCATGTTCTGACGCTTGAGAACGTGGATTCTGAAGCACTGGCGACTCTGCTGACCAGCGTGTACGAGCAGCTGGCGGAACTGCGTCAGCGAACGAGCGGCAACAACCAGAAGACGGCGGCATTCCTGCCGGTGGTTCAGCCGAATGCCCTGTTGATTATTTCTTCGGAAGTGGAGCGAGAGTCAATACTGGAGCTGGCAGAGAAGCTGGATCAGCCATTATCGCCGGATCTGGAATTTGAAGTCTTTCCGTTGAAAAGTGCTATCGCTTCGCAGGTCGTGACATCGTTGACGACGTTCTACGAAGAGCGTCAAGGTCTTGGAACTTCTCTGAGAACGTTCGCTGATGTTCGCAGCAATTCCGTGATCGTTCAGGCTCGTCCAAATGAACTTGCGGAAGTCCGGAAGCTGATCGAACGCATTGATCGTGACGAGCCAGCGGCGACATCGCGAATGAAGGTGATTCGGCTGAAGAACGCGGTGGCTGAAGAATTGAGTGCCACAATCAGTCAGGCGATTCAGGCGGTCATCAGTCCTCCTCAGCAGACCACGGGGCAAGGTGGGGTTGGTGGCTTTGGGAATACGCAGGGGGCTCAGGAGTTACGGGACAATAAGTCCATCGCCCTCGAGTTTCTGGCTTCAGCGGGTGGTGTTCAGGAACTGATCAAATCCGGCATTCTGGCGGACATCCGCGTCAGCTTTGATGCACGGTCAAACAGTCTGATTCTGACAGCACCCGAATCCAGCATGGGATTGATGGAGGCATTAATTGCCGAATTGGACCGCAGTCCGGATGCCGTATCGGAGATCAAGGTCTTTACGCTGAAGAATGCTGACGCGCAGCAGTCGGTTGACCTGCTGACGACGCTGTTTGAGAGCGGCAATCAGCAGGAAGCGCTGGGGATACAGCTTGCCGGAACCGAAGGGTCTTCCAGCAGTCTGATACCACTGAGGTTTTCGGCGGATATCCGTACGAACACTGTTCTGGCGATTGGAAGTGCCGAGTCTCTGGGGGTTGCGGAGGCCGTGCTGTTGCGACTGGACTCTGATGATACGCGTCAGAGAACCACTTCTGTGATTCCGCTGCGTAATGCTCCGGCCGATCTGGTCTCCCAGACACTGCTGGATTTTCTGCAGCAGCAGCAGTCTCTGCAGGACAGTTCGCAGGACCTGGTCAGCAACATTGAACGCATTCGACAGGAAGTGCTGGTGTCTCCGGACGCCAACAGTAACTCGCTGATCGTCAGTGCTTCTCCGCAATACTACAGTCAGATTGTGCAAATCATCGATCAGCTGGATGCTCAGCCTCCGGAAGTTGTGATTCAGGCACTGCTTGTGGAAGTGTCACTGCAGGCAACGGATGAATTTGGACTGGAGCTTGGATTTCAGGATCCGTTGCTGATGCGACGCAGTCTGACGGCGACAACAACCGGCGGCACGACGACACTGAGTGGCAGTGGGACGCCAGGACTGAACTTCAACAATACGTCTCTACCGCTTGGTAATACCTCCGCGCTGAATAATACCAGCAATGTGGGAACGCAGGGGATCAGCAACTTCTCGCTGGGCCGCCAGAATACTGATCTGGGCTTTGGGGGATTTGTGTTCTCTGCTCAGTCTGATGCCGTCAGCGTACTTCTGCGTGCTCTGGCATCTCGCCGAACGGTGCATGTTCTCAGTCGTCCTCAGGTGCGAACAACTCATAACAACGAAGCGTTCGTGACTGTCGGGCAGCAGGTGCCGATTGTGAATGGCGTCACAACGACTGCTCAGGGACTTGCCAATCCAAACGTGTCTCAGCAGCAGGTTGGTATCACGTTGCGTGTGACGCCGCGAATTACTCCGGACGGTATTATTGCGATGAGTGTGTTTGCGGATAAGAGTTCTCTTTCCGGTCAGACAGTTCCGATCTTCGGAAACTCCGTTGGAAATACCTTTGACTCGCCGATCATTAATCAGTCTCAGGCCGTGACCACAGTGAATGTGCCCAATGGGCAGACCATCGTCATGGGCGGGATGATCACGAAAGACGATAACACGCTTGAACGTAAAGTGCCATGGCTTGGTGACCTGCCGGTTGTGGGCCGGGCATTTCGATACGATTCTACAATAACGTCGCGAACGGAGCTCCTGATCTTCCTCACGCCGAGAATTGTCCTGAGCGATCTGGATTCTGAATTGATGAAGCAGGTCGAAGCGGAACGCATGCACTTTATCGAATCTGAGGCAGAAGAAGTCCATGGGCCTCTCTACAGTGTTCCGAATCCTCCAACGGCAGAAGAGCAGGAACCGCAGGAAGGCGAAGTATTGTCTCCGGAAATGCCAATCCGCGAGTTGCTGGAGCCTGATCGCGTGCCGAAGGTTCCACCCACGGCAAGGCCAATCCCCGAATGACAGGGGCGTGCTGTTCGGATGGTGCCGCGACTGACCAGGGGCTGGTCATGTGGCTGAGGAAATGAAGGCGGTTGGCGCAAAACGGAGTTCCATCGGGACTCCGTGTTGATTCGGGGGAAGGGATTAAGAATCCCCTGGCGGATCGTGGAGGATCAGAGATGTTTCAGTTCCCGAAGTACATACCAGTGACGGTTTTGCTGTTGGTTTCTGTGACTGGTTGTTCTTCTTCGGGCTCGTTTTTTCAGAGTTCCGGGGAAGTGTTCCGGGATCCGGGGCGTCTGGTCGGCAGGCCGCACATCGAAAAGAATGTGATGCGGATTGTGACGATCTGGGAGCCAGCACATGGTAAGGGGCTGGACGACAGGAATGCCCGCGGATTTGCGGGGCAGATTTTGTTTTTCGGGCCTCGTGGCGAGTCTGGTGCGCGTGTAAGCGGCAAAGTTCAGATTTTGTTATACGACAACTACGACAAGGATGCAGATACTGACCCGGTGCTGCTGCACAGATTTGAGTTTGACGCGGATGCGTGGGAAGCTCATCACGGCGAGGGAACGCTGGGACATTCCTACAGCGTGTTCATTCCCTACATGAATAAGCACAAGGATCAGGTGAACTGTGCGTTGAAGGTGGAACTTTTGCAGGAAGACGGTAGCCGAGTGTCGTCGCAGGAGACGGAGGTGCTGCTTCCGGGCCGGAATACAAAAGAGATCGCTGCGAGTCGCACGAGAGGCTTTGTCAAAGAGAGCTCAATAGGCGGTGCAAAGTCGGATGCGCAAGCCGCGGCACAGACTTCGGCAGAAAGTAAGCTGAGCACGCTTTCGATTCCTTTGAAAAAACGATAGGTCTTCACGCGACGCGGTGTTCGTTCTTCATTGTTCCGGTGCAAACCGGATGACGCCGCGGTGTCTGGATGAGTGAGGCGTGTCAGCCATGTTTTCAGGGGCTGCTGGCCGAAGCCGACGTCGTACATTCCGACGGTTGTCCCGAACACTCGATTGTCACGGAGCAACAGTCCGTTTCTTTTGGATCAACGGGAAGATTTTCCTGACAGGCGATCTTCCAGCCGTCCCGAGAGTACAGACAGCGGGTAGCTCATGGCAAGGTAGATCAGTGCGGTGATCGCCCCCAGCTGGATGATTGCATTGGAGTTCTGGGCCTCTATGTAGTAGGCCTTGGACAATTCCACCACGCCGATCACACTGCAGACCGCGGTATCTTTGAAGAGCGCAATGAAGTCATTTGTCACCGGTGGAATGACCTGCTGTGTGGCCTGGGGAATCAGGATTCTGCGAATCGCCATGGATCGTGTCATTCCCAGTGACAGAGCCGCTTCCATTTGCCCTGGGGGGATATTCTGCAGGCCGGCCCGATAAATTTCCGCTTCGCATGCGGAATAATTGATGGCCAGAGCCAGGACAGCGGATGAGAAGCTGCCGAGGCTCAGTTGCGCGTCTGGAAACAGCCATGCCAGGAACTCGGGGACGACGAAGTAAATCAGTATCAGCTGCAGGGCCAGTGGCGTTCCGCGGACGACTTCCACGTAGAGTCGAGAGAAGACAGAGAGAGGTTTCGAGCCATAGATCCTGAGCAAAGCCAGTCCAAGGCCTGCAATGATGGCGAGTGGCATGGAGCAGACGGAAAGAAGTATGGTCCATACGGATGCGAGGAGCAGGGCCTTTCTGCTGGACGCGAGAGAATTGCTTTCGTCCGGCGTGATGATGTCCGGATTTTCTGAAACACTGTTGCCAGTAAAACTGCCGGTGCCGTCCGTTTCGAGTGATCGCAGCATCTGGGTCGCGTTCCACAGACTGTACTTCTCGAAGATTTTGCGGAGCTTGCCGTTGCGGAGGCCTGCGATGATGGCAGCATTCACTTCGCGAAGAAGTCCTGTGTCTTCTTTACGAGTCAGCGCCACATAGAACCCCGGGGCCTCACCGCGGCCAACCTGACGCAGCTTTGGATAGCGGTGCGCATAGGCTGTCCAGATTGGCAGATCCTGAATATTGGCACGGACTCCGTCCAGGCCCAGTTCCACGGCCCGCAGTGCATCCGTCACTCCATCGTAGCCCTTGAGCGTTACCGTGTCTGCAAACGATTTTCCGTACTCATCAGCAGCAGAGCCTGTCAGCACGGAGACGGGGATTTTGTGGTCCTGGAATTCCTTCTTTTTCAGATCATCCCAGTTGCTCAGGCCCGTGTCGTTGTGACGAGCGATCAGAACAAGCTCATAGATATAGTAGGGAACAGAGGTTCCGTACAGCTGCGAACGGATGGCTGACCATTCGTAGCCATTCAGAACAACATCGATGTCATGCCTGTCCAGCATGCTGGGCAGCTTGTCCCACTGTCCCTGACGAAACTCGGCGGTTAGCCCAAGATGTTCGGCGATCATCTGTGCAATTTCGACTTCGAATCCGACCCGTTTGTCGGGGTTTGCCGGATCCGGAAAGATGAAGGGAGCCCCCCCTTCCTGGTCGGCCCCCCAAACGAGCTTGCCACGTTTGCGGAGTGCTTCCAGGTCCTCGGCCACGGCAGAATTGGGTGGGGACAGGAACGGGATGAACAGATTGATGATTGCCATCAGGACGAACGGAAGGCGTGAGCGGCCGATTCCGGTGGCACGGGTCACTCGGAAGCAGTGGAAAACTGCGGGGTTGAAAACCATTTGACGCATCGGCGCTGCTCCGGAAAACTGCAGGGACCTCAAAAATCCCGGGGGAAAGTGCAGTTTGATAACGAGCGAATCTGGCGTCTACCCATGAAAGAAGAACGCCTCAGGCGTGGGGCATAATTCCGCGATAGTGACAGGGAATTGACACCACTGACACAAATTTTGGGGTGAAGGGTCGAGGAAGCGAGGATCGAAATCTGGGCTTCCCCCGGAATTCGGATCCCCCTATCCTGCATGGGCTCAGGCAAAAACTGCCGGTCCAAAACGGAAATCGTCAAATTTTGCAGGTTTGGTACAGGGACTGCAGATGCAGTCACAGGAATAAGTCGAAGGGACAAGGCCGAAGGCGAGAGGATTCAGAAGCTGCAGATTCTCACGAAAAACGGTAGTTCGGCGTATTTGTAGACTCCGAGTACCGGAAAACGCGTGAGGCAGAATGAAGAATCTTCAGACGATTTTGTAAATCTGACAAAGTGTGTCAGAGAGAATCGCGAGGGGTCGGGTCCAGGTTTTTCTGACGGGCAGGGAAGTCTGTTGGGAAAGATCGTGATCTGTGTTGGTTTCATGAGAGTGAAAAAGGGCTGTTCTAAGCTGCATATTTCTGGCATGGAAGC
Source organism: uncultured Planctomycetaceae bacterium (assembly GCA_903871805.1). GTDB lineage: Bacteria > Planctomycetota > Planctomycetia > Planctomycetales > Planctomycetaceae > SXXK01. The sequence continues at coordinate 19,990 of CAIQIE010000402.1, forward strand.
CATTTATGAAGATGCTGATTTTGCTGCTGTCGATGCTTACTGAGACACCCTCTGCGGATGATCCAGAGGTGCAGCTGCTGGACTTCACCGCCAGTTACTGTGCGCCGTGTCGCGAGATGGTTCCAATTCTGAATCGGATGGAGTCCAAAGGCTTTCCGATCCGTCGAATTGACATCACCGAAGAGCCCGACCTGTCTCGTCAGTTTCAGGTAGAGGGCGTGCCGACCCTTGTGATTATGGTTGAGGGAAAAGAAGTTCGTCGTTTCGTCGGCCTGACTGCTGAGGCAGAACTACGCGAAGCGATGAACAAGGCCGCCAGAGAATTGTCAGAGAGACGCGGCCCGCCGGTTCCCAAAGCGGATCAAGAGCCAAAGTCGGAGCGATCACCTCCGCAACCTTTGTCCAATCGCGATATCAGACCGGAAACTGGAGGCGGGAGCGGCACGCTTGGGGACTTCTTTCGACGTATGTTTCGTGACAAGGACGAGGCGGCCGAGCCACCAGTCATACGCGGCCAGTCACCAAAGTCGGGCAGGCTCAGCGGATTGGAGTTGGCAGAGGCTGCGACTGTCAGGATCAAAGTGGAAGGGACAGCGAAGCGCGAGGACAAAGATGTTGCAGTGAGCGATATTGGGACCGGGACGATTATTGCCAGTGAACCAGGCTCCGCGTTCATTTTAACCTGTGCACATTTTTTTCTGGGCCTGAAAGTCGGTAACACGATCACCACTGTCGAGGTTTTTCGCGACGGGGTACCTGAAAAATTCTCTGCGACGGTTGTAGGCGGAGACCATAACCTGGATCTGGCGATTTTAAAAATTCAATCCCCGGAAAAGTTGCCGACGGTTTCTGTGACAGAAACGGCTCCGGATCTGCAGCAGGATCAGATTCTGAACAGCTTTGGCTGTGATGGTGGAAAAGTCCCCTCGAAAAAAGCCGTCATGCTCATTGAAGAAAACCGATACGAGGGCCCTGGGAATCTTGTGTGTTCCACCGATCCGGCCAGTGGGCGATCTGGTGGTGGCCTGTTTGACACGGATGGTCGTCTTGTTGGTGTCTGCAGTTGTGCCAATCGGGAAAAGTCCGAAGGGCTTTACATGGCCTGGAGTGCCGTCGACGGGCTGATGGAGAAGTTACAGCTGGCAGGACTTAAGAAATCTGCGGCTGAACAACCAGAACTCAAGGCTGGAGAGTCGGTAACTACAGAAGCCGACGAAACCCAGCAATTTTCTGCCGTATCGCTTCAGGCACCGAGGGACACTCCGGAGGCTGCTGAAGAGGAGACTCTGGAATTTGATCCTCTGGCATTGAACGAAAAGTCGGAGGCGGATGCGATTGTCGGTGACGGGCCTGGAAAGACACTGGAGCTGGACAGCGAGGCAGACGGAAAGCAGGATGCGGTCGGCCCGGAAGTCACAATTATCATCGATAACAAGACATCTGGATCACAGAAGAAAGTGATTGTGATTCCCAAAGCATCTCCCTGGTTAATGGAAATGCTGACCGGGGAAACCGCTGAGGGGCGACCGGTGGTCGCCATGAAGGCGAAGCGGCCGCTGTCGGGGAAATCGTCAGAAGAGAACACGGTGCCGGCCGCAAAGGCAGAATATCAGGAAAAACCGTAAAAGACGCGAGTTTTGGGGCGATCGAATATCGTGAAATCCCTTTGTCTGAAACTGATTTCCTCGAAATGATCTGAACTTGTGTCCGAACACAATTCGGGTATAGTGTGTGAGAGAAGAGCGGGGGCAGCCCCGATTTTCCGCGCAGGAGAGATGGCAGAGTGGCCGAATGCGCATCATTGCTAATGATGTGACTCCAGAAATGGGGTCCGAGGGTTCGAATCCCTCTCTCTCCGTTCAGGCCCGCATTAGTAATGCGGGCTTTTTTGTTGCGCAGCGGTCAGCGGGAAAAGTTGCCAGCAACTTCTGCTGTGGCTTTTGAGATGTGTTGTTGCCATGTACAAGCCTGAGAAGCCGGTTGATTATCATGTTGCCTGTCACACTGTGATCGTCCATGTCTCGTGATCGCTTCCAGCAGCGTTTGCTGACGTCCCTGAATGCACTTCAGACCGCGAATCAGCGTCGAACTCGTCAATTGACAGAACGGCCAGGTCCGGTGAGCTGTCGGCTTTTCGGCCGGGATTTTGTCAGTTTTGCCACGAACGATTATCTGGGGCTCTGTCATGATCCACGAGTCTGTCTGGCCTTTTCGCAGGCGGCGGCGGACCAGGCAGGTTCTGGTGCAAGTGCTTTGATTGCAGGTCGTTCTGTGGCCTTGTGTCAGCTTGAGGAAACGCTGGCTGAATGGGAGGGCACGGAATCGTCCCTTGTGTTTCCGTCGGGATTTTCGGCGAATATCGGAACGATCATGTCGCTGGCTGGAAGTCGGGACGCGATTTTCTGCGATCGGGATAATCACGCCAGCCTGATTGATGGCTGCCGGGGGTCTGCAGCGAAGTTTCTGGTCTACGACCGAACCAGGCTGGATCAGCTGCGAAAATCGATCGCCCGGCGGCGGTCCGAGTTTGATCTGGTGTTCATTGTGACAGACACAGTATTTAGTATGGATGGTACGCTTGCCGACCTCAACGCGCTATGTGATCTCGCAGATGAGTTTGACGGGTTGATGATTGCTGACGAAGCGCATGCGACGGGGATTTTTGGGCAGCATGGTCGTGGTGTCTGTGACGCTCAGGGAGTGGAAGATCGGGTGTCTGTGCGCCTGGGGACCCTGAGTAAATCGATTGGCAGCCTTGGGGGCTTTGCTGCGGGCAGTCAGGCGTTGTGTGACTGGCTCTGGAATTCGGCAAGAAGTCAGTTTTTCTCAACAGCACTCCCACCCGCTGTTTGTGCGGCGGCGACTCGATCGCTGCAGATCCTTCGGGAAGAACCGGAGCGGCGGTACAGACTGCACGCGCGGGCGACACTGATGCGGCGTCTGCTGCGGGAATCCGGAGTTGCTTTGATGAAAGTCGGCGAAGCGGAGTTTGCTGAAAGACTGAACCCCGTGGAAAGTCCAATCGCAGGAGTGCTTGTGGGAGACGACGCCCTTGCGGTTCAGGTGAGTCGGCAACTGCAGGAGCGGGGATTTCTGATTCCGGCAATACGGCCCCCCACAGTTCCACCAAAGACGGCCAGGCTGCGACTGTCGATCAGCAGTGAGCATACGGAGACACAGATTGAGGAAGCAGCGGAAGCGATTTCGCAGGTGCTGGCCAGAGTGCGTTGACATGCTGCGGATGCAGGTTGTCGGTGGGTGCTGCGGTGTTGTTTCGGATTGAGGCAGCAGCGCGAACCAGCATTAGAACTCGAACGACTGCCCGCAATTCGGGATGATGGGGGGGAGATCTGAGCAGTCTTCTGCGATCTTCGCAAGGGCCTGAGCGGCTTTGGTTTCGCCGTGAACGACAAACACCTGCCCGGCTCCGCCCTTTCTCTGCAGATGATTGAACCACCAGCGGAAGTCTTCGGCATCGGCATGGGCTGAAAGTCCGTTGATCACTTCCACCCGAGCCCGCAGGGGAATGGTGCGGCCGAGGATATTCAATTCCGGTCTGCGTTCCACGATCCGTCGTCCCAGCGTGTGTTCTGCCTGAAATCCGATAATCAGGATCGTGTTTCGTTCATCGGTGATTGTGTTTCTCAGGTGATGCACAATGCGTCCATTCTCGCACATTCCACCAGCGGCGATGATGACCATTGGGCCATCTCTGCGATTCAGGCCGATGCTTTCATCCTGCGACCGCGTGTAGGTCAGACCGGGAAAATCAAACACGTCTTTGTCGTGTGTCAAAGTTGCCTGGACATCACTTTCCATGGCAGACGTATGGTGCCGGTGCACTTCTGTCAGTCGGCTGGCCAGAGGACTGTCGATAAACACGGGGATACGGCAAAGCGGGTCAGAGTTGCGCAGATCATTCAGCAGATAGACCAGCGTCTGCGTGCGTCCCAGGCTGAAGGCCGGGATGATGATTTTTCCCTGCTGCCGCGACGCCTCACAGATCACTCGTTGCAGTTCTTTGCGGACATCCGTCGAATCCGGATGCAATCGATCGCCATAGGTCGATTCGCAGATCAGGATATCGCATCGCCCAATGGGCTCGGGATCCATCAGCAAAGGCTGGTTCCGACGGCCCAGGTCACCGGAGAAGACCACGCGATGAACCTCGTCATGATCTTCCAGTTCCAGCTCGGTGATCGCAGCGCCGAGGACATGTCCGGCGTGGTGGAAGCGGATTCGCACGCCCTCGGCGATTTCTGTCCATTCATGAAAGTTTACGGGTTCAAAAAGTTTTGCGGCCTTGCGGGCATCCTCCTCGGTGTAGAGCGGTTTCGGTTCGAGTGAGGTGTCGCGAAAGCGATTACTGCGGTCGTAGCGAGCATCTTCTTCCTGAATTCGGGCGCTGTCCCGCATCATGATCGTGGCAATGTCTGCGGTGGCATGCGTCGCAAAGATGGGGCGTTTGTAGCCCGCTTTCACAAGTCCTGGAAGATTGCCGCAGTGGTCAATATGGGCGTGTGACAGGACGACGGCATCGAGCGCCTGGGGGCGACAGCGAAAAAGTTCGTTCCTTGGTCGTGTTTCTTCTTCACGTCCCTGAAACAGGCCGCAGTCGAGCAGGATGCGGGCGGCGTCGGTTTCGATCAGGTGCTGACTGCCGGTCACTTCGCCCGCTGCCCCCAAAAAAGTCAGCTTCATGGATGTTTTCCCGACGGAGTGAATAGACCTGAAAAAGGGAATCAAGCGGAGAGGGGGCGACAGGTGGAAACCACACCGGTGTGTCGCGTGCAGTCTGAAATTGCCGCAGCGGACAACCCATGTGCTGGGATTATGGCGGTGACTGCAGTGATCTGGCCACTGTGGAAAGTCCTTGCAGAGTGAATTGAGGAGAGAATTGTTTGGCAGGGGTTGATTCGGGCGGAAAACGAATGTGGACCACCGTAGATGTGAGGGGATGACAGGTTTGTTATACTTAGTGTGGTATAAATACCCACAATTCTGGCATTCTGATCGAGCAAATTTGAAGGTTTTGGGTATTCTGAGGGCGTTTTCTCAAATTCTGTCGAACACCGTCAATGTGTCGCGGCGTAGAGTCCTGCGAGTTTGTTTAAAAAACAAACGGTCTTGCATTTGGGGCTGACAACAGCGAGTAACTGTGCGGGTGTTCTTCATGAGATTCCCCGCAGAAACTGGCCATAAAAGTGGCGATAAAGGTCAGTAGAATGGTGTTTTTTTGTGTTAAGCCGGGTATTCTAGTTGGAGTCTGAATAGCCGGTGATGTGCGGAATCACCGGGATTTTCGTCCGAAGTTGGTCGGAAGACCGACTTGGCGGTTTTGGTTGCGGTAGTGGTTGCGGCTATTGTTCCAAGGGTTCGGCGAGGAGTGGATGTGATGGACTTGAGGACTCGAATACTGCGAGGGGTCTGCAGTACTGCATCGGCGGTGATGCTGCTGATTCTGGTATCAGCAGGTGTGTCTGCGGACGAGTCTGTGGTTTCGAAGCCGGGCGCTGGCGGTGAGAGTGCTGCTGGTGCTGCCGGGGATGTATCTCTTTCCGAGTTTATTGACCAGCAGATTCGTCAGGGCTGGACGGACAATGAGATTGAGGCATCTCCGCAGGCCCCGGATGAGGAGTGGGTTCGTCGGGTTTATCTGGATCTGGTGGGTCGCATACCTACATTGGCGGAGGTGAGGTCGTTTCTGGACGACAAAAATCCTCGTAAGCGGTCCTTGCTGGTGGATTCGCTGCTGGAGAACGAGGATTACGTTCGTCATTTCACGACGATCTGGTCTAACAACAGCATTGGTCGAGCGACACCGCAGCGGGTGAGTCGTATTGGGATGGAAAAGTTTTACCGCGAAGCGTTTGCGAAAAATCGTCCGTGGAATGAGATTGTTGTGGACATTGTGACTGCGGCGGGTCACTACGAAGAAAACGGAGCGGTGAATTATATTTTGGCGCAGATGCAGATGCCTGACGAGGGTGTGCAGTTAACTGCGATGACCACGCGGTTGTTTCTGGGTCTTCAGGTTCAGTGTACTCAGTGTCACAATCATCCGTTCAACAAGTGGCAGCAGGATCAGTTTTGGGAGTTCAACAGTTTCTTCCGACAGGTGAGGAAAGAAGACCATCGCAAGCTTGATCCAAAGACTGGTCAGATGGTCGATGATTACTCAGAAGTTGTCTGGCAGGAATTCACAGGTCCAGTGTACTTCGAAAAGCGAAGCGGGATGATGCAGGTTGCATTTCCGCGGTTTCAGGGACATGAAGTGGACCCGGGACCGGGAGTGGATCGACGTGTGGAACTGGCGAAGCTGATTACGGAGCCTGTGGAGAACGAGCCACCGCAGATCGCACAAGCGATGGTCAATCGGATGTGGAGTCATTTCTTTGGCTACGGATTTACTCGCCCTGTTGATGACATGGGCCCACACAATCCTCCCAGTCATCCGGAATTACTGGCAAGGCTGTCCAAAGAGTTTGCGGCATCAAATTATGACGTGAAGCAGTTGATTCGCTGGATTGTCTCGACAGAAGCGTATCAGCTGACCAGTCAGTATGGCGAGAAGAACAAGATCGACGATCCGGCGGCCGGAGAGATGCCGTTGTTTAGTCACATGTATTTGAAGTCGATGCAGGCAGAACAGTTGTATGATTCGTTGATTGTGGCCAGCAACGCGCATCAGTCTGGAAACGGCAGCTGGAGTGCTCAGGAGGATCAGCGCCGTCGCTGGATGCAGCAGTTTGTGGTGGCGTTTGATAACGACGAGAACGATGAGTCGACAACCTTCAACGGCACAATTCCTCAGGCATTGATGATGATGAACAGTGAGCTGATTGAAAAGGCGTGTAGTGTTGAGCGGGGCAGCTTTCTTTTTGAAGAAATGAGTAAGCCCGGCGCAGACACTCAGAAGATCACCGACCTTTACCTTGCCGCATTAAGTCGCAAGCCAACGAAGCCAGAGATCAGCAAGATGCAGAAGGCTCTGGCGAAGTATGGTCCGGCGAAGCTGAATGGTTACCAGGACATGTTCTGGGCGCTTCTGAATTCGAATGAGTTTGTGTTTGTTCACTGACCATGTGGATGTCAGTGTTGAAAAAAGATGGAACTGCAGATTTATAGAATTTTCAGCCGATAGTTTTCAAATTTTAAGAGAATCGGGAGATTCATATGTCACTCTGGAATAACTACGGGATGAATCGTCGGCACTTCATGCAGCACATGGCGACGGCTGCAGCAACGATTCCGGCAATGAACTTCCTCTCTCATGTGCAGGCGAACGCGGACGTGCTGAAGTCCAGCCAGAAGTCCTGCATCCTGATGTGGATGGGCGGCGGTCCTCCAACGATTGATATTTGGGACCTGAAGCCGGAATCCAAAAACGGTGGTGAGTTCAAGCCGATTGATACAGCGGCCTCCGGGGTACAGATCTCTGAGCATATGCCAGAGACTGCGAAGGTCTTCGGAGACCTTTCGATCGTGCGATCAATGAGTACTCGCGAAGCGGATCATGGTCGCGGTCGTTACTACATGCAGACGTCTTATGTGCCTAATCCAACGGTTGTGCATCCGACGTTTGGTTCTGTGGTCAGCTACGAGATCGGTCGCAATCGCAAAGCCCTGGAAATTCCGGCTTTCGTCTCTGTGGATGGCGGAGCGGGGCAGGCTGGTTTTCTTGGTATGACGCACGCCCCCTTTGTTGTTGACAACACAGGGCGAATTCGTAACGAGCCCTCGGAAGAGGGCAAGCAGCGTCTTGGGGCCCGGCTGACGATGCTGGAAGAGATCGAATCCGGCTTCATGAATTCCCGTCGGGGCGAACTGCCGAAGGCTCATAAGGATGTCTACAAAAACGCTGTTAACCTGATGACATCCAATCAGATGGCGGCTTTCGACGTCTCCAAAACAGATCCGACTCTTGGCCTGGAAGCAGAATCTGACGCTGTGCGTGATGCGTATGGTCGCAATGGTTTCGGTCAGGGTCTGCTGATGGCACGCCGACTTGTCCAGGTTGGTGTTCCGTTTGTGGAAGTCAATATGGGTGGCTGGGACCTTCATGCGGGTGTGTTTGACACTCTGAAAAATCAGCGGCTGCCACAGTTGGATAAAGGAATTGCGGCGATCACAGCTGACCTGAAGCAGCGTGGTATGCTGGACAACACCGTTCTTGTATGGATGGGTGAATTCGGTCGAACACCGCGCATCAATCAGGATGTTGGTCGCGACCATTGGGCGGCCTCATGGTCCGTGATGATGGGTGGCGGCGGACTGAAGAACGGTCAGGCTGTTGGAGCAACGGATAAAGACGGTTTGCAGATTGCTGATGGAAGCAAGGCCTACCTGCCCGGCGACATCTGGGCCACAGTTGCTCATGCAATGGGAATTCCTGTAAACACCGTGCACACATCGAAGCGAGGCCGTCCGATGAAGTTGGCAAATGGCGGCACACCGATTCAGGAACTGCTTGGCTGATCACCTGATCACTGAGGCTGATTAGGGGTCGATTGTCGTGGTGATTGACACGGCTCCGAAAGGCACGTTCGGCTGGTGATGATAGTCCAGATGCCTGTGGCGTCGGTGGACGCACAGGAGAATGCTCCAGAGAAGTAAAGCCCGGACCGGTTTACGGCCGGGCTTTTGTTTTAGGAACGGGGCGATTTTTCTGCGGCATCGGAGATTTGGGCACGGTGGTCGCAGGACCAGCCTGGGTGGCAACAGAACTTCTGTGAGTGGCGGATGACGGCAACTCAATCAGATTCAGATGCACAGCCGCAACCGGACTCAGGTCCCAGCGAGGAGTTTGTGCGCCAGTTTACTCAGGCACAGAGAGCCCTGTATCTTTCGATTATCCCGATGGTCCATTCACCGGTGGATGCGGAAGAAGTACTTCAGGAAGCAAACGTCGTTATTCTCTGCAAATGGCGGCAGTTTGAGCCGGGGTCAAACTTTCTGGCATGGTGTCGAGCGATCGCCCGGCTGGAAGTTTTTCGATTCCGAAGGCGCAATTTTCATCGAATACAATTGCTTGATGATGACGTGATGAATTTGATTGCGGAAAAGATTGAAGAAGAGGCTCTGGATGTCGAGCAGCATCGCAGGCTACTGACGGATTGTCTGAGTCGATTGCGTGAACAGGATCAGGAATTAATTCGTCGTCGATACACGATGGGTGTTACGGGTGACGAAGTGGCAATTCAGTTGGGTCGTCCGGCGAATTCGGTCTATCAGTCGCTTGGTCGGATTCGCCGAATGCTGCTGGAATGTATGCGTCGGCGACTGGCGTCAGGGGGTGCAACATGAATGAGCAGGATGAATTACTGAATCTTGCCAATCTGTGGTGCGAGGGGCGTTTAAGTACCGAGCAGCTTGCTCGGATGCAGACGTTGCTGCGTTCGAATGGAGAGAACTGTTCGGCGTTTGTGCGTTTTCTGCAAATTCATGGTCAGTTATCATGGGAAGCCGGAAGCCTTCCTTCGGTGGGATCGGATGATGAGCTTTTGCAGGTGGCGGCCATCGCCTGCTGTTCAGATCCGGACCTGCACATGGCGGAAGTGAGGATGGTCCGCGTGAAGGCTCGACGCGTGACGTTGCGGTTACCTGTGGCGGTTGCCGCGTTACTGCTGGCGATGTGTTGTGGCTGGTGGCTTGGTCGTCCGCAGTCTTCTGCCACGGTTGTTCAACGTCGTCGTGGTGAGGTTGAACGCCTCGCTGTGCCTGTGAAGGCTGTAGAATCAGAGGACGTCGCGTTGCCACAGTCTGGAGGCTGGCGGCCTCTGCAGTTGAGTGGGTTGGTGAATGCAGACACCGCTGTTCGGCCGGATACAACACAGGAAGTACCTGTTGCTTCGACAGAGCCGAGCATTGAAGTAAAAGAGTTGAATGACGCGACTGTGGCAGCTGAGATTGATCGGCTGTTGGAGCAAAGCTGGCAGGAAAACGGGATTCAGCCCGCAGCAGATGCGGCGGATCACGAGTGGGTACGGCGAGCTTATCTGGTTCTGACGGGTCGTATTTCCACACAGCAGGAGGCAGCCGAGTTTGTGCAGTCATCGGATCGGGAAAAGCGATCGCATCTGATTTCAGGATTGGTCAGGGATGACCGCACATCCGAAAACCTGGCTGTGATCTGGACTAACCTGTTGATTGGCCGGTCAAATCCCCGGGGCGTGAATCAGGATGCCCTGTGGGGATTTCTGAAAGGACAGTTTGCCGGAAATCGATCATGGATGGAGACGGTCGGGAAGTTGATTGCAGCGGAAGGTCGTAGTGATCAGCAGGGCGAGACGAATTTTCTGTTGGCACATCTGAATGATCAGGCAACACCGGCGACTGCAGTGACGGCGCGTCTGTTTCTGGGGCGACAGGTCCAGTGTACTCAATGCCATGATCATCCCTTTGCACGAGAACGATTGCAGGATGAGTTCTGGACACTCAATGCGTTTTTCAAACAGACCGTTCGGGGTGAAATCGATGCCGCCGAGGTTGGCCGAGATATGAAAATGCCGGTTTGGACACTGCAGGATACCGGCAGTGGAGGAATAACGTTTTATGAGAACCTGCGGGGACAGCAGAAGGCCGTATTACCAGAGTTTGCGGGGCAAACTTTGAGCACAGAGGTGACTTCGCGCCGTGCCGAGCTTGTGCGGCTTCTGGATGCAGATAACGAGCACCAGGTCGCTCGTGCGATGGTGAATCGAATGTGGTCTATGTTCTTTGGATATGGATTTGCAAATCCCGTCGATGATCTGGGGGTTCATAATCCGGCGAGTCACCCGGAATTGTTTGATTTTCTGACAATGGCTTTTGTGAAGTCGAATTACGACATGCAGCGACTGATGCTATGGATAGCGCAGTCGAAGGCATTTGGACTTTCCAGCGAGCAACAGGAATCGATTGCGGCTCTGGATGATCCGCAGGAGGGTGGTGTGCCTTTGTTTTCACGTTCCTATCCCAGGCCAATGGGGCCGGAGCAGGTCTATGATTCCCTGAGAACGGCGATCGGTTCTGTGGCTGGTCGTCCAATGGATTCGTCGGTAGGAACGAGTCATCGTCGTGAGTGGGTTGAGCAGTTTGTCAGGGCCTGGGGAACAGACGATAACGAAGAATCACTGGAATTGGGCAGCAATATTTCTCAGGCACTACTGTTGATGAATGGTGAAGATCTTCAGAACGCCATACCGCTGGCCGCGGCACAGGTGTCCCGTGTGTCAGGGAATTCGCCTGCATCAGTCTCCGATTCGTTGCGAATGATTGCTCTGGGGACATTGAATCGCGAGCCGACGGATCGGGAAGAAAAGGTCTTCCGAAATCGCTATCGTACACTGACTCGCTCGCTACCACCCCAAATAGCGATTCAGACGGCGACAGAAGATATGCTGTGGGCCTATCTCAACAGCAGCGAATTTGTCTCCGTTCACTGATAATGTGGTGGCTGTGATGTGGTGGCGGTGATGTGGTGGCGGTGATGTGGGCTTCGGTTCACACGCCGTTCAACTTTTCTGAAATCTGTTCTTAGCCGGGGACGGATCTTCTACTTCCGCGGCAGCGACGATCCACTGGCCGACAAATGTCGATGCCGAGACCAACTTCGTGACTGAGTGCGTGTGGGGCCTGGTTTTGCAGGGCTCGAAGCGCCAATCCGCAGTCTCCAGGCAACCCGGAATGGTATTCAGGCGTCAGGACTACTTGCGGGCAGAATCGTTCAGGATGTTGGGCGGCGCCTGATCAACGACGAGAGTGTTTCCACTGCCGGTGTTTTTGATTGTGGCAGCATGCACTTCGGATTCTCCGGCATGAGTCCAGCCGATGATTTCGATTTGATCACCGATAGCAGCCATCTCGGTGACTTTACTTCCGGCATTGGAAGGAAACCGAATCAGGGTTCCATCCTTCAGGGTAATGCCATCCACATCGCCATTCGGGCTGTGGTGAAATTCGCCGAGTTCACCGCGGACGTCTGCTGCCTTCTCTGCATCGCGACCGATGCCTATGGCGTCATCGTTCACAGTTGAACCCGGGGATACTGAATCAGAGTTCTCAGGTGCCAGTCCGACCTGTTTCAGTGTATTGTCTGTTTCGTTGTGACGGGCCGCATCGCCGCCTCCGCAACCTGAAATTGTGCAGCCTCCGACGAGTAAGAGGACCGCAATTGCAGGTATTGGAAATCGTGCTGACTGCAAACGGATGTGTCGAGATGCTCTGAAATTTCCCGCAGCATTGAACATCAGAGTCGTCCTGACCAGCGTTATGGGTTGAGATAATGGAATCCTGACTGCTGGTACAGTACGAGGAATTTCCGGGAATCGCCGCCTCAGGGGTTTCCCCTCAGGTCAGGTGTTGTTGATCATGAGAAGGTCGTTCGGCCCTTGCAGGACGGATAGAGAATGCGGAATTCCCCGCCGTTGGTCAAGTGTCGCTGACCACCGACTTCTATGGCTATTCTCTGTGAAATACACGCCATGGACTGTCAGCAAAACGGACACCCGGTCCGTTGCGAGGAATCGTGCTGACACCACGATTTCTGTTCATGCTCAAAATCGCAATGACTCTGATGGTCCTCCGGTGCTGTTCCTGTGTCAACTGTGCTTAGTCAGCCAGATCTGGCTCTTCTGTGTGGTTGTTTTTTTCAGTTTCTGTGGGTGTGTGTTGTTTTGCGCCTGAGAGTCGATCGATGAGGTCATAGAAGACGGGGGTGAAAAAGACACCGAAGAAGGTTACGCCGAGCATGCCGGAGAACACCGCCGTACCGAGGGCCTGTCGCATCTCAAAGCCGGCGCCGCGGCCGGTGATCAGGGGGGCGACACCGAGGATGAACGCAAAGCTGGTCATCAGAATGGGTCGCAGACGGGATTCGCAGGCCTGAATCACAGCTTCTCGCCGAGGCAGACCCTCTTTCTGCAGCTGATGGGCAAATTCCACAATCAGGATGGCGTTCTTGGCGGCAAGTGCAATCAGGACGACCAGTCCAATCTGGGTGAAGATGTTGACGTCCATGCTGACCATCCACAGACCGGCGATAGCGGCCAGCAGACACATAGGGACGATCAGCAGAATCGCGGCGGGCATTGACCAGCTTTCGTACTGTGCCGCAAGTACCAGAAAGACAAACACAACGGCCAATGGAAACACCAGCTTGGAAAGCAGGTCTTCGCTGGCTTCGATCTGCTGGTAGGCAATCTCTGTCCATTCAAAGCTACTGGATGCCGGCAGTTCCCGTCTGGCGATATCTTCCATGACCTGAATTGTGGTGGCTGAGCTGCTGCCGGGGGCCGGGCTGCAGACAAAGTCTGCGGAGGGATACATGTTATAACGGTAGACAATTCCAGGGCCGGTCACATCGCGGATCGTTATCAGTGTAGCCAGCGGAACCATTTCACCTCCGCTGTTGCGGACTCGCAGTTTTCCAATATCTTTCGGCTGCATTCGGTGTTTGGCGTCAGCCTGAAGGCTGACCTGCCAGTTACGCCCAAATTTTGTGAAGTCGTTGGCATACCCGGAACCAAGATAGATCTGCAGTGTGTCAAAAATGTCCGTAAGAGGAACTCCGGCGGCCTTGGCTTTCGCCCTGTCGATATCAACATACAGCTGCGGCTGATTGGCACGATAACTGGAAAAAGCTCCTGTCAGTCGAGGTTCCACGGCGGCTGATGTCACGAGATTTTCCAGTGTTCCCTGAAGCCTGGCAGGATCCAGTCCTGCCCGGTCCTGGATCTGCATCTTCATACCGGCAGTTGATGACAGGCCGTCAATCGGTGGTGCGCCGAATGCGGTGATGGCGGCCTCCTGAATCGTGGCCAGCCGTTTTCGCAGGGCCTGAAGAATTTTCTCGGAGTATAACCCAGGGTCTTCCCGCCGTTCTTCAAAGGGTTCAAGGATGAAGAAGAATCCGGCGGAGTTGGATGTGTTCACGCTGGTCAGAAGGGAGAAACCCGGGACTGCGATGACATGGGCCACGCCCGGGGTTTCACGGGCGATGCGGTTAATCATTTCTGTAACGGCTTCTGTTCGTTCCAGGCTGGCGCCTTCCGGCAGTTGAGCGTTGACGATCAGATAGCCCTTGTCCTGTGGTGGAACAAACCCGGTCGGGACAACTCGAAACCCCTGAATAGTCAGCCCGATCAGGCCCAGATACACGGCAATCATGACCACAGAGACTCTCAGGACCCCAGCCACGAGTTTTCCATAAAACCGAGTGACGACCAGGAAGACTCGATTGAAGCCTGCGAAGACAGCCAGCAGAGACTTATTGACCGGTTTGAACGCCAGTCGACCGAGAGCTGCCCCCACAAGGAACACCGCAATTCGGATAGCCCAGACGACGGGGCTGGTGGTATCTGCTTCTGATTGGGCTGTCTGAAGTTCTGAGGCAACGGCGGGTGTCACAAAACTTTCTGCGACTGGAGCAAGGAATCGCAGGAAGAGCAGTCCGCCGAGGATCGCTACGCCAATTGGCGGCAGGGCTTCCCGATGATCATCATGGCCTGGAATGTGCGGCCGAATCAGGGTGACGGCTCGCGCAGGGGCCATGGTCATCGCGTTGATGGCCGAGATGATGGTTGAGGCGGCGATTGTCAGAGCGAATTGGCGGAAGAACTGTCCGGGGATTCCGGCGATGAACACGGTTGGAATAAATACTGAGCTGAGGACCAGCGTGATTGCAATCACAGGCCCGGTGATTTCTTCCATGGCCCGGATTGTGGCTTCACGCGGGGGCAGTCCTCGGGACATCCAGCGTTCGATATTCTCGACCACAACGATGGCATCATCCACCACGATGCCGATGGCGACGACAAGGCCCAGCATGGAGAGATTGTTCAGAGAAAATCCCAGCATCTTCATGACAAAAAGGGTGCCAATCAGTGAGACGGGAACGTCGATCATTGGCATCAGAGTGGCGCGCCAGTCCTGCAGAAACAGGAGCACCACAATGAAGACGAGGATAAAAGCTTCCAGCAGAGTTTTGAAAACCTCGTGGACGGATTCTTCGACGAAGACTGTGGTATCGTAAACGATTTTGTAATCGAGCCCGGGCTTGAAGCGAGCGGTCCTCAGTTCCTGCATCGCAGACTTCACCGCATCCGCAGTCGCCAGGGCATTGGACCCCGGAAGCTGGTAAACCGCGAGTGTCACGCAGGGTTGGCCATCAAGCAGGCTGCCAACTTCGTAGCTTTTGGCGCCCAATTCTGAGCGGCCGATATCGGCCAGTCGTACCATCTGGCCATCGTTGCCGGTCTTGACGATGATGTTATCGAACTGCTCTGGTTCCAGCAGGCGTCCCTGCGTATTGATGGTGAGCTGAAAATCCTGTCCGGCGGGGACAGGTTTCTGACCGAGTCGCCCTGCGGCGACCTGAAGATTCTGTTCTCTGAGCGCTTTCATGACATCGCCGGCGGTCATGTTTCGAATGGCCAGTTTTTCGGGATCCAGCCAGATTCGCATGGCATAGTCGCGTGCTCCGAGGAACGCCACATCCCCGACACCGGGAATTCGGGCCAGTGTGTCTTTGATTTCAATGGTGGCGAAATTGGAAAGGTACAACTGGTCGTATTCGGGGTTTGACGCGATCAGGTTGACGCACATCAGGATGCTGGACGACTTCTTTTTGGTGGTCACGCCCTGACGAGTGACTTCCGGCGGGAGTTTGGACTGAGCGATGGCAACGCGGTTCTGGACCAGAACCTGGGCATCGTCGATATCGGTCCCGAGCCGGAAGGTGATATCAATGGTCATTGACCCGTCATTTGTGCAGCGGGAAGACATAGCCAGCATGTTTTCGACGCCGTTAATCTCCTGTTCCAGCGGGGCAGCGACAGTCTCTGCCACGACCTTTGCGTTGGCACCAGGATAAACGGCAAAGACCTGAATGGTTGGCGGAGCAACGTCAGGATACTGGGCAACGGGCAGATCCATCAGGGCGACCATGCCGAGAATGACGATGACGACTGACATCACCGTGGCAAACACCGGGCGATCGACAAAGAAACGAGCAAACATAGGGCAGACCCCTGACAGCGAACGATTGAGCAGGACTTCGGACTTTAGAGAGGATCTGTTGTGATCAGTGGTGCCTGGCAGAAACGCAGACGTCTGATGCGATCCGGCTGTGGCTCACTTCTTTTCTTTCAGGGCTTCCGATGTCGCGTCTGCAGCAGGTGCCTTTGCCTGCTCCTGCGGATCGACTTTAAGCCCTGGTCGTGCCCGCTGCACGCCGTTGATAATGACGCGTTCATCGGGACCGAGGCCGCTTTCGATGACGCGCAGACCAGCATCCAGTGATCCGGGGACAATATCGCGCCGCTCGACGACGTTGTCTTTATTGACAACCAGGACATATTTCAGGCTCTGATCAGAAAGGACTGCCCGATCAGGGACCAGCAGAGTTGTCCTGGCACTGCCAAAGGGGACGCGGACGCGGACGAAGAAGCCGGGAGTGAAATGTCGTTTGCTGTTATCAAATTCAGCTCGCACCTGCAGTGTCCCAGTGGAGTTGCTGACGCGATTGTCGATGAAGTCAAGAACCCCCTGGTGCGGGAAATCGGTTTCGTTGGCGAGTCCGGCGAATACTGGGTACTGCAGTTCTTTCACCCGGGTGAACTGCACATTTTCTTCTCGGCTTCTCCAGAGTTGGCGGAATCGCAGAATGGTGCCTTCATCCACATCAAAGTAAATGTGCATCGGATTCATGGAGACGATGGTTGTCAGCGGTGGATTCTGCCCGGTTGTGGTGACCAGATTTCCTTCCGTCATGCTGGACTTGCTGATTCGTCCGGAGATGGGTGCGGTGATGGTGGTGAAGGAGAGATCAAGTTCTGCCTGGGTTACAGCAACTTTGGCAGCTGCAAATGCGGCCTCGGCTTCATCTTTCGCACCCTTGTCGATGTCGAGGTCAGCCTGAGTTGCCGCCTGTTTTTTGAAAAGGGTCTCTGTGCGACCAAATTTCTCGGAGGTTGTGTTACGTCGGGTTTCTGCCGCAGTTTTCTGTGCGAGCGCATTGTCCCGCGCATTTTCATAAGGACGTTTGTCAATCTCAAACAGGTCTGAGCCTTCAGCAACTTCCTGGCCATCCGCGAAGTGAATTTTGTCGAGGTAACCGGAGACTCGTGGGCGTATCGCTACGGTCTCTGGCGATTCGACGCGTCCGGTAAATTCCACGAATTCCGTCAGCTCTTTTTGATCAGGCAAGGCAACGGTGACCTCAGGTGGAGGAGCGATCACGGCAGGGGCAGCTTCCTGGGCACAACCGCACAGGTAACAGGCCAGCATGATGGCCAGTGGTTGCGCGAAGAATGTGTCGATTCGTTTCATGGTACTCTGCAGGAAAACGAGGCAAAGGCAGTATGGATGGCACCAGCGAAAGTCTCAGGGACCTGTTGAGTGCCGTCACGTTGACAGGAAGATGTCTGAGGCAGTCCGGGGCACGGGAAACGTACCTGCTGCCTGTATGCAGACAGACGCAGAGTGACAACGTGACGCACCGCGGATGACTCAGGTGTGCGGAGTCTATAATAACCCCCCAAAAAAGCCCAGTGACGCAACCATGGGTTGAGGACGAAAACAGGGCCGGTTCGTTGTCTCCGCAGGAACTTTGCGAGTGCCTTCAGACAACGGGCTGGGGGTCTCGGTCTGGAAAAAAACGACCGGATTCGAGGAAGCACTGGATGGCCTGAAGGGCGGTTGGGTCGGCCATCAGGAAGCTGTGGAGCCGCGGTATTCGCAGGAAGTCAGCAGCCCCGGGAAGGCGAGTGCTGGCGACCGTCACGGTGCCGTCGTCGTCTCCGGGAATAAAGCGATTGAAACCGTGTTCGTCACCTTTTCCGCCGGCGATGATACCAAACTGGAATTCCGGGATCGGCAGACCTGCGATGACGCTGCCTTCTCCGGGGACAAGTTCCTGACCGGCGGGACCATAAATTGCGCGGAAGAGAAAGAGATTTCGGAGCATCCCGGCCAGCTCAGCTCCGAGATTTGGCGTTCCCAGCATGACGAGTCGGTGATATCGGGGATCCGGGCGATCCTGCAACATTCGGCGGACCACCAGTCCTCCCATACTGTGGACGACGAAGCTGATTTTTTCGGCGGCTTTGAGTGAGTCGAGGACTTGAGCGAGATACCCGGCGCAGTCGGCGAGGGTGGCGCGAATGCCGGGATAATCAAACGGAACCGTGGTGAATTTTCGTTTTTGCAGTTCACGGATGACGGGTGTCAGCGATTTAGACGATCTGCCGATTCCATGCAGGCAGACCACGACATGTCCGGTTTCGTATGGCAGATTCCGGGCGGCAATAATCTGTTTCAGTGTTTCTTCACAGATTTCGCGTGTTCCCGACGCATAGCGACGATCAGAGCTATCCAGCAGTCGAAAGTGGCGAGAGAAGACGTTTTGCTGAATTCGGAACCCCTGCCGATAGTGGACATCGCCCCAGAATTGGCGGCCGCCAAGAGTTGGCATACCGGGTTGCGGGCTTGGGGGTGAATCACCTGAAGGATCAGTCATTCCAGCGGGGCTTTCCTGAGTTCCCGGGTTGTGTTCTTCTACCAGTTCATCGGCCACAACGGAGGAAGCTGAGTGTTTCCCTGCAGCAAGAACTGTTGCGAGAGACTGAACGAGCAAGCGTCGCGACAGTTTCATGGGCGGCATCGTGTCTGCAGTTGAGAGAAAAGTCTACTGACGCGGGATCATGGAGTGTTCGGTTTGTCGGCATTCCCGTGTTTGCGGAAGGGTGGCGATTACGATTTACAGCGTTTCACCTGACAGGGAGTTTAATCCTTCCTGACGCGGAATTTTCAGAGCTTTGGCTGCGTTTGAGGGGGGCTTCTGTCAAAAGTCGCAGGCAATTCCCCTCGTGCTGCTGACCGTCTCAGAAATCACTGAGGATCCGGTGGCGGGCATTTGGGGAAATGTCTGTTACAGGGATTTTTGTCGGGGGTGTCAGAATTGTCAGGAAACGACCGGTCCCGGCGACGGTCGTTTCTCTGGAGTTCAGGAGAACAGCAGTTCGAGGTCTTCGACGGACAGATCTTTGAGAACGTTGCTGGTTTCATCACCCGCCAGGATGGCATCGGCCAGTTCGCGTTTCTGTTTTTGCAGTTCAGCGATTTTCTCTTCGACGGTATCTCGACAGATCAGGCGGTAGGCAAAGACAGTGCGAGTTTGTCCGACGCGGTGAGCCCGGTCGATGGCCTGCGCTTCAACGGCGGGGTTCCACCATGGATCAAGAAGAAATACGTAGTCAGCTGCTGTCAGGTTCAGACCGAGCCCCCCGGCTTTCAGGCTGATCAGAAAGACCTGACAGTTTTCATCTTCCTGGAAGCGTGTGACACGTTCCTTGCGGTCACGCGTTTTGCCATCGAGGTATTCGTAGGTAACGCCCTGTTTGTCGAGGTGTTCGCGAACGATGCTGAGCATGCTGGTAAATTGCGAGAACACGAGGGCTTTGTGGCCTTCGGAGATCAGTTCCTGCAAATGCGGAATCAGTACATCGAGTTTCGCGTAGGTTTCGCTTTCGTCTCCGCGTTTCAGCAGGGCAGGGTGGCAGGCAGCCTGTCGCAGACGCAGCAACGCTTCAAGGACGTGCATGCGAGTGCGTGCGATTCCCTGTTCCTGAACAAGCCCCAGCAGGGAGTCCCGATAGTGAAGTCGCAGTTCGTCGTACAGGCGTCGTTGTTCGGGTTCCATGTCGCAGACGATGGTTTCTTCCAGACGATCGGGCAATTCCGCGGCGACCTGTTTTTTGGTGCGCCGCAGAATGAAAGGTCTAAGACCTTTGGCGACGAGTTCCCGTGATTCGCGACTTTCCGGGTCAGCGATATGAGTTCTGAAAGCGGTACTGCGACCCAGCATCCCGGGATTCAGGAACTCAAAGATCGACCACAGGTCACCGGCATTGTTTTCGATCGGCGTACCGCTGAGAGCCAGTCGGAAATTGGACTTCAGCAGTCTTGAGGCGCGGGCGATCTGCGATGACGGGTTTTTAATCGTCTGCGCTTCGTCGAGCACGATGTAATCGAAGTCGATGTCCTTGAGGATCGCGATGTCCCTGCGGATCGTTCCATAGGTTGTCAGAATCAGGTTGTGCTTGCCAAATTCTGTACGCAGGTTGGCGCGTTCCATCCCTGTGTATTCCATGACGCGAACATTGGGGGCGAATCGAGCACATTCACTGGACCAGTTGAACATCAGGGATCGCGGGACCACCACGAGTGATGGTGGCGGAGTTTTGATGTCGTCCATACGCCTCAGCAGCATGGCCAGAAACTGAACGGTTTTTCCGAGACCCATGTCATCAGCGAGGCAGCCGCCGAAGTTGAAGTCGCTGAGGAACTTCATCCATGCCAGACCTTCACGCTGATACCCGCGCAGTTCACCCACAAAGGTCTTTGGTACAGGGACGTCTTCAAGTCCGCCAAAGTTGCGGAAGCGTTCCCGCATCGCTTCGAAGCCCTGATCCAGTTCCACATTTTCCTGGGTTGCCAGAAGTGCGTCGAGGAGCGCGGCCTGAGAGGTTGAAAATCGCAGGCCGTCTTCGGTCGCTGTTCCCAGACCGGAAATCATGCCGATCTGTTCAAGCCATTCTTCCGGAAGAATTCCGAGTGATCCGTCATCGAGTCGAACCGTCGAGTCACCTCGTTCAAGAGCGCGGAGCAGTTCCGGGAAGGAGACGGAGCGTCCTTCAAAGTCAATGTCTGTGTGTACCTGGAACCAGTCCACATCGGAACTAACGCGAAATCGCAGTCCGCCAGCCTGTCGAACCTTGCTGCCATCCGCAAAGACGTTCCAGCCGTTTTCGACTAACTCACGAACAGCGCGTCCCAGATCCCGTCGGGCAATTTCCACATTGACGGTCTGTTTGAGATCACCCAGTCGTCGGCGAAACCCGGCCTGCCGCAGTTTTTCCCAGCAGTTACCTTCAAATCCGCGGTCCCGAATGATGCAGCGATTGCTCTCTCTTTGCACGACGGCCCAGCGAGCACTGCTGCCGGAAACGGGCGTACCGAGATACTCAAAGATGACTTCTGCATTCAGCGAATCATTTCGCCAGCGGTTCATCGGCGGTGCAGAAATGCGGAGCATTGGCTCCGGCTGCATGCGAATTTCTTCAAGCTGGAGTTCTTTGGGGAGGTCCAGTCGCGGCAGTGAGGGAATGTCAAGCAGTTTGTCGACGAAGTCGTGCTGATCCGATTCCGGAATCTGCAGTGAACCGCCGATGGCCAGCATTTTCATCCATTCCGGGGCTCCGAAGTCACGCAGCAGTGAGATGCTGTCGCTGGTGACTACAAAACCACCGGGAATGACCAGCGGTACATCGCTGAGTTCCATCACTTCTTCGTTTCGCACAAGCAGGCCGCTGACTTTCCAGCCAGCCGCCTCGGTATCCCGGCGAACCCGGATTGTCAGTTCCCACGGGCTGGAATCGTCCCACTCCAGCAGTTGCTCACCCGCTTCATCACTTCCCAGGATTCTGAGTCGTCGGCTGCGACACATGTCCGGAAGAACGAGTTGTCCCAGTTCGAATGGAACCTGAAACCGATGGGCGGAAGTGCGCAGTTCTGCCTGCTGAGTCGACCAGTTGTTGCGTTCAGGAATGGCACCGGCTAGATAGGACAGAAAGGTTCTGTCATCTTCGTGTTCGATATGATCGAGTTCGCCCGGGCGGACTTTGAGTGGCTTTATCTTGCCCCACTGGCCACCCGCGCGTCGTTGACGCTGGGATGCCTGAATCACGAATTTTCCCGATTCTCGACTGGCTTCAATGTCCACTTCGTAAAAAATCTGACGCTCTTCCGGATCCGACTTTCCACGCCCGTCACCAGACGTGTCCATATCTTCAGACAAAGCCGCAAGTCGTGATTCCCAGGGACGCAGCGTTCGTTGA
>CAIQIE010000403.1 GCA_903871805.1 uncultured Planctomycetaceae bacterium
CAATCGCGCGGGAACCGCTGCAACATCGTGCTCGTACTCGTACTCGTACTCGTACTCGTACTCGAATTTCCAGCGCGACAGCCAGGGTTCTTTTTCGATTACGAGCACGAGTACCGTCCGCCAGGGCGGACTGAGCACGAGCACGAGCACGAGCAACCACACGAGGGAACAGCACGAAGAACGGAAAATCTGGTTTCTCTTGCCTGATCTCCGCTGGTCGCCAGCCAATCGGATTCTGTCCGGGTCATTCCGGCAGATCGTGGCCTTTTGTTTCCGGCCCCAGCCAGATCACAAAAATACCCAGCAGGTAAATGACGGCCATCAGGGAGCCGGCCTTTGCAAAACTGTTGTCGAAGGCTTTCATCAGGTTCACCGTCTGCAGGCCGCCAATTGCGGCCAGAATTCTGCCGAAGTTAAAGGAAAACCCCTGCCCGGTGGCACGCACTGATGTTGGAAACAGTTCTGGAAAATACAGTGGAAAGAAACCGTAAAACGATGCCGTCACACCGCCCGCAATAAATGCGGCCAACAGAAAGGCACTGTCAAATGTGGAATGAAAACGATAAAAGTAAACGGCCGACAGGAATGATCCAAGGCTGAGGACCGCATAGGTTGGCCGGCGGCCAAATCGGCCCGCCGCCATGGCGGCCAGTATGGTCGAACAGATGGCTCCAAGAGCGGTTGCGGTTTGGGTGTACTGTGCGGCGAAGAATTTCTCTCCCGGACTATCGGCGGTCGGCGGAAGATCCGGACGCAGCTCGCCCGCCCAGCGTGGAGCCCACTGCAGTGATCCCCATGTTCCCAGCAAAGCAATGCCCGCAAGGCTGGCTCCCAGCAGCATTCGCTTCAAAACGGTGGAGGAAGCCTGCCGCGTCAGTGTTCCGGCGGCAACGGTGCGTTGCAGATACTGCCGAACGGGATACAGGAAGCCCAGTAACGCCACGACCAGCCCAATAAGCGTCACAAGAACCGCCGCAATCAGCGGGACACTATTCGCAATGGGTGACCAGACAAAAATGATTCCGATGGCTGCCAGACAGCCAATCATCACACCGATCAGGTCGGCGTTATTCCAGTTCGAGGTTTTTCCGGTGGCTCGCTCCTCTTCCCAGCGGGCCGATTCGGGCACAAACAGGCGGATGAAGAAGATCAGCAGTGCCGGAAACGCTCCTGTGATCATCAGAAAACGCCATGCCGAGTTTTGCAGAAGACTGTCAGCCGTCGCCTTGGATAATCCAATGGCCAGCAGTCCCGTTTCAATGCCGCCGATCAGTTGTGTCAGGCCAATACTTAATAATGCCACAAGCAGAAAGCCCACATTGGAGGCCGAACCAATCAGACCGGCGATAAACGCGCGGCTCTTACCCGGCCAGATTTCATTGACGAGGGCAACACCCAGCGACCATTCTCCGCCCATTCCAAGGGACGCCACAAATCGCAGAACTGCGATGTGCCACGCTTCTGTCGCAAAGCCACACAGGCCTGTCAGTACGGCGTAGGTGAAGATACTCAGCGACATCGCCTTGACTCGGCCAATTTTGTCCCCCAGCCAGCCAAAAAAGACACCTCCACTGGCCGCCCCTACCAGAAACACGGCCATAATCACGCCAAACCACTGATCGGAAATCGCCGGGTCCGCACCTTTTCCCAGCAGATCCTTCAACGCCGGTTTGCCGATCAGCGGAAACAGTCCCATTTCAAATCCGTCGAACATCCAGCCCAGCAATGCGGCCGCCAGTGTGGCAAACTGAGAAAATGTTTGATTGGGGGGCAGTTTTTTTGTGGCAGACATGGGACCGTCTCTTTGCGGAAGTCGAAATCCTTCAGAAATCCTCGCATCAGACACTCTCTGATGCTCTGGCATTCCCGGCCAGAGCGAGAAGCCTACAAGAGTTTCCCTCCGGAAACTACACTCAGCAACGAATCGCTGACCGAGTCGCCGTTTTTATGGATTCCGCCGTGGATTTCTGTTCGGTATGCTGCTTCACTCTGTTCGGGGAATGTCAGATGCGTCTGTCATGACTTTCTGACAGCAACGATTTGGGGTTCGCCTGATTCGTCACTGGGTGGCAGCCCATGGTGTTCACCGAATGCGTTGCCGTCTGGTACGGACTGAGCAATCAACCGTCACACAGTGCTGGTTGGTTTCGGTGTTCGTCGACTTCCCGCTGTTTCTTCAGTCCTGTTTACCTACTGAATCCTCCGTTATGCCCAGCACCGATTTCAGCACCATCATTGGACTTGAAGTGCACGTCCAGTTGAAGACTCGCACAAAGCTTTTCTGCGGTTGCACGACGGAGTTTCGTCCAGACGATCCCAATACTCAGACCTGCCCCGTCTGCCTTGGGCTGCCCGGGGCTCTGCCCGTGATGAATGCCGAGGCGTTTCGTCTGTCCCTGACCACAGCGATTGCTTTGAACTGCGACATCGCCGCAGAAACACGCTGGGACCGAAAACAGTACTATTACCCGGATCTTCCCAAAGCGTATCAGATCAGTCAGTACGATCAGCCGTTCAGTTCGGATGGCTGGCTGGATATTTCTGCCGACAATCCCGCGGACCCGCCCCACCGGATTCGCATCACGCGTGCCCATCTGGAAGAAGATGCCGGAAAAAATATCCACGACGAAACCGGCCGCGGTGCTGATAGTCGCGTCGACCTGAATCGTACGGGGACGCCGCTGCTGGAAATCGTCAGTGAACCCGATCTGCGTTCGGCACCGGAATGCCGGCGGTATCTGGAAAGCCTGCGTTCGCTGCTGTTGTTTCTGGAGGTCTCCGACTGCAATATGCAGGAAGGCAGTCTGCGCTGTGACGCCAATGTGAACCTGCATATTCCGATGCCGGATGGAACAACCCTCGCCACGCCCATCGTCGAGCTGAAAAACATGAACAGCTTTCGCAATGTGGAGCTGGCGATTGACTACGAAGTCCGCCGCCAGTACCAGCAGTGGCAGAAGACGGGACAGAAAAAAGGTGATCTGCCCAAACAGACCAGAGGCTGGGATGCGGATCGCGGTATCACGTTCAGTCAGCGAGAAAAGGAAGAATCCTCGGACTACCGCTATTTCCCGGACCCCGATCTGCAGCCGGTGCTGACGACTGTCGAGCAGGTCGATTCGATTCGCCGCGGTCTGCCGGAAACTCCTGCAGAACGCCGTTCCCGATTCTGCTCCGCCCTGGGGTTGTCTGAGTACGATGCCGACGTGATTCTTGATCAGGGCCCGGAATTGACGTCATGGTTCGAAGCGGTCGCGACGCTGTGCGGTGATCCCAAGACAGCGGCCAATTGGGTGACCCAGGATGTTCTGCGCGATTTGAAGTCCACCGGTCTGGGGCTGGCGGATTTTCCTGTGACCGCAGCCATTCTGGGAAAGCTGCTCCACTGCGTGACTTCAGAACGCATCACAACCAAAAGCGCACGCGACATCTACGGGGAACTGCGAAACCGTGCCGATTCCGGCACTGTGATTTTAGAAACCGATATCGAGCAGGTCATTTTCGAGCGGCGACTGGAAATTGTCAGAGATACGGGCGCGCTGGACGCGGCGATTGCCGCTGCGATGGCGGCAAAACCTGACGCCGTTCGGGATTTTCGCTCGGGAAAACAAAATGCTCTCGGGCCGCTGATTGGCGCAATCATGAAGCAAGTGGCCGGGGCTGACCCAAAACAGGTGCGAGAACGCCTGATCGCGGCGGTGGAAGCCGGACTGTAGACAGGGTGACAGCCAGACACACTGGCCAGCAGACACACTGGCCAGCCAGACACAGCGGCCAGCCAGACACAGCGGCCAGCCAGACACAGCGGC
>CAIQIE010000404.1 GCA_903871805.1 uncultured Planctomycetaceae bacterium
CTCAAGTGCCATGCACCTGAGGGACTTGGTGGGCATTCTTTTCCCATGGGGGCGGTTCGGGTACAATCGGTCTTCCGGGTGTCCGCAGCGGGCATTGCGGGGTTATTTTCTGCTGCGAATGCGGCGTGTTTTCGGGTGAAGACTGTTATGAACGCACCGGTTGCTGATGAATCAGAGACCTGCCTCTCGGAGATTACGGAGCAGGTGGCCGAACTGTTGCCGGAGTGGATCGCTTTAGTTCGTTATGGACGGGTGCCCCAGGTGGCTCGATTTGGCGGGAATGCTTTGCGGCCTGATCGGGAAGCTCTGGTTGTTGTTTCGACGGAACGTGGGGAGGAGTTGGGGGCGGTGCTGCATGTGTCCGCAGGGCCGAAGGTCGTGGATGAGAGTGAACCGGGCCTGACTGGTCAGTTGCTGCGGCTGGCGTCCGACGCAGATTCTCTGGTTGTTGCGGAGCAGCAGCGGTTACTGGACGAGGAGTTTGGCACGTGGATGAAGCGAGCTGCTGCGTGGAATCTGCAGCTGGAGATCATTGATCTGGAGAAGACTCTGGATGGCCGTTTGATTCTGTATGTGCTGAACGATCGTGGCCCCGAGACGACTCGCCTGGCCCTGCTGGCCGCGGCAGCCGGGTATGGTGTGGTGCATGTGCAGCCGGTAACCGCCGAGGGGATTGTTCAGGAAAAAAGTGGCGGCGGCGGTGGTTGTGGCGGCGGCGGCTGTTCGACTCATTGAAACCCGAGGTTGGGCTGGTGTCGGCCGTAGCGCAGGCTGGAATTGCGCTGGTGTTTTCGTGGATTTGTGTGGCCCTGCCCTGTTTTGCTTTGCCGTGTACTGAACGCAGTGGGGGGAAGAGCTTTCCCGGCCGGGCACTACACTGCCGCCTAAGTGGGTCTTTGTGGCTGACATGGTCATGCTTAGAGCGTTTTTCTGGCATGTTATTGACGAAGGGGGTTTGTGATGACGAGCGTGGTGACGATGGGAGTTGTTGGGCTGGTCGACGTATCTGCCCGGCGGATGAATCGTCGATGGACTCTGCTGGCCCTGGCGATTTTCTGTGTCACTGCCGGCTGTGCGGATTCGGGACCGAAGGGGTCAGATGCCGCGGGGGTTTCTGTGGAAGGTGCGGCTCCATCTCCTGAAAAGCCACGTATTGCCCTGATTATGAAATCCCTGGCCAACGAATTCTTTTCCACGATGTCGAAGGGGGCCGAGGCGTATGCTGCGGAAAACCGGGAATCGCTGGAACTGATTGTCAATGGGATCCAGGACGAGACGGACCTATCTGGCCAGGTCAGTCTGGTGGAGCAGATGATTTCGCAGGGGGTCTCTGCGATCGTGATTGCACCTGCAGACTCCAAAGCCCTGGTTCCGGTCCTGCATCGTGCCCTGGATGCCGGGATTGTGGTGATCAACATTGACAATCGGCTGGACGCCGGAGTGTTGCAGACTGAGGGCATTACAATCCCGTTTGTGGGCCCTGACAATCGTGCGGGTGCGAAGCAGGTTGGAGGGTATCTCGCATCAAAACTGCGGCGGGGCGACGAGGTTGCGATTCTGGAAGGAATTGAAACCTCTTTTAACGGTCAGCAGCGCAAGCTGGGATTTGAAGAAGCGATGTCGGCAGCAGGGTTGAAGATTGTGGCTTCGCAGTCGGCGCAGTGGGAAATGTCGGTGGCCAATCAGGCGGCAGCCGCGATGTTGACAGCGCATCCTGAATTGAAAGCGATCCTTGCGTGCAACGACAGCATGGCGCTGGGGGCCCTTGCGGCTGTGAAAGCTGTTGGAAGGGTGGACGTGCAGATTGTCGGTTTCGATAACATCACGGCAGTGCAGCAGGCAATTCGGGATACGCAATTGCTGGCAACAGCGGATCAGCACGGTGATCAGTTAGCGGTTTATGGCATTGAATACGCCATCCAGTCGCTTCATGGAGGACAGACGGCGATCGCGGATCGGGAGACGGTGGTGGATCTGATTACTGCGAAAGAGTTATCGCGATAGGGGGGCTGGCTGCGGACAACGGCTGTAGTCTTGCATCTGGTGCTGATGACCTGTTAGTCTTAGCGGACGGCGAGAACCGCGAAGGCCGGGGGGAATTGGTGGACGGGGCGGCTGTCCTTTTTTCAAACATTATGTACTGAGTGCCAAGACTGGATGGAATGTATCCGGTGAGTACTGGCAGGAGGCCCGGGGCAGATGACAAATCCTCATGGCAGGCGGATACAGGCGCGTCGCGCCACAGCGATACTTGCATGGGGGACGTTGGTTCTTCTGGCGATTCTGCTGCGTTATGCGCGGGTTGAGGGATTGATTCGCAGCCAGGTTTGGGAACCTGCAGCGATGATCCTTTCAGCGTTTGTGGCTTTTCTTTCGCTGTTTTGCTGGCTCTTGTTTTCTCCGCAGCGGGGAACATCCACAGAAGAGTCGCCGGCATTATTTTTCGCTGGCATGCTGACATTGATTCCTCCCAGTTTTATTGCGTGGTATCTCATGCCACCTTCGTCACCGCTTCGAGCGTGGGTTGCGCTCGGCGTTTTAATTTTTGGCGTGCTGGCGATTCTCAGTCCGGTTCCGGAAGAGTTGTTTCGAATACCGCGGGATCGTCGTTCGTATTTGCGTCCGGTGACAGATGCGACCTTATCGATGCTGGATGTTGATGCTCCGGAAGCACGTTTTGACGACATTGTTCCCCGGACTGTGTTTCGCCTGACGGGTCAGGAGCCAGCGGCACCGGAGCGAAAGGCTCCTGAAGAGGCTCGAGATCCCTGGCTGGATCCATTCCGCGGGACGGGGCGACGGATGAGTCGAGTCATGCCTGGCGGGCGGTCGACACATGCGGCGCAAATGCCGGATGCGGTGCCAGTAAAAGCCGCGGTTCCGGTTCCGCGCGCATTGGCAGAGCAGTATCCGATAGTGGCGCAGTCTCCGCCGCCCGAGTCCCAGCGGGGGACCTCGGTTAGTCCGGACTTTGGGGGTGTTCAGGCGGCGCTGCGTGTATCGTCAGAGCCAAATCTGCCTTCGATTCCGATACCACAAACGAGTGTGACGAAGACAGCGTTGCCAGCAGCGGAAGATCCCATGGATCCTGCACGGCACGGGGGGAGTATTGAAACGGGCCGAGGGGAGGGAGTTGGTGGTGATGGCGAGCATGTCGGTTTGCGACCGGACATGAGCGTGCGGCGACCGTTGCGGGAACCTGATGTTGCAAATTGGGCGAAGCTGGATGTGCAGCGGACGGTGTCACTGAATTCGGGGAAGGACGTGATTACGGGGAGTGATGCTCGGGGGAAGGCGGCGGGACCATTCAGCTCAGGCCAAACAACGCCGACGTCTGGACCAGTGGTGCCAGTGGGTGCACCGATCACGACAGCGACGGCGGCCAAAACGGCGACTGGGGCCATTGCGACTGCGGCTGGTCTCGGCTTTGGGATGGCGTCTGCGGGAGCTGCGAAGGCTGCATCTCTGATGAAGTCTGTCGTTCGTCGTCCGGAAGAGAGTCGTCAGTCAGAGCGACCATTGAATGGTCCTGCTGTTCCGGTCTACCCCAGCAAGCAGGAAATTGTGGAGGCGGGGAAGGTTGTTGAGAGTACTCCGAGTTTGGTTTCCGGTGGCGAGGCCTCGGCGAAGCTTCGTGAACTTGACAGGATGTTACGGGACGAATTCAAAGAGCTGGATGAAGAAGTCGAGGGGGAGCGCGACGACAATTTGGCAGGGGGTGGCCATACGTCTGCGGAGGGTGGACTTGCTGTTGGCGAGCAGTCTGAGTCGATTCGTCTGGAGCGAACGACGGACGAATTTGGTGGCGAGATGATCGAAGGTACTGGTACGGCGATGTTTGCCGTGGGACAGAAGCGAGTTCATCTGCATGTAGCGCTTTCACCACCCATGGCAGGTGTGCCGCTGGTGGAATGTGAGCCGGCGGGAGAAGAGTCTGTGCGTGTTCGGGTGGCTCTGCGACAGCCGTATGGAATACGGATAGAAGTGCGGCGAACGGAAGCTTCGACTGTATTGAACGCAGAGATCGCGTTTTCCGCAGTCTATACACCGACGCGTCGTTCATAAGTGGTTATCAGGGCGGTCGGCAGTGGTTGAAGTGGGTGGTTTTTTGTCTGAAGGCAGGATCAACTGATGACACGAGAGTATCGGCGTGAACTGGACGTAGCCCTGAATGCGGTCAGGATTGCAGCGCGTCTTTGTCGCAGCGTTCAGTCGGCGATCACGACGGAATCGCTGGCAAAGAAGGACAACAGTCCGGTAACGGTTGCCGATTTTGGAAGTCAGGCAGTGATCTGTCGCCAGTTGAGGGCTGAGTTTCCGGGCGACCCCGTAATAGGGGAAGAGGGAGCGGCGGAGTTGCGAGCCGACGGGGGTTCGGCATTTCTGGAGCAGGTTGTTCGGGAAGTCGGGAAGGTTGGGGTTGTTGGGGATCCGGGGGAGATCTGTGACTGGATCGATCACGGGGGAGCTCAGGACTTTTCGCCGCGTTTCTGGACACTGGATCCGATTGACGGGACGAAGGGATTTCTTCGGCGGGAGCAATATGCGGTATCTCTGGCATTGATCATTAACGGCCAGATTGAATTAGGGGTCCTTGGTTGTCCGAATATGTCCTATCCTGGCAGAGAGGAACCGGGCGTGCTGGCGTGGGCAGTGCGTGGGTATGGCGCGTGGCAGCAGCCGTTGGGTGATGTCTCTGCGGCCGCATTACCGGTGCGAGTGAGCGCGACGAGTCAGGTGAGTGATCTGGTGTTCTGTGAGTCAGTGGAATCGGGGCACAGTTCGCACGACTGGTCTGGTTTAATTGCGGGTGAGTTGGGGATTCAAAAAGTGCCGGTCCGCATGGACAGTCAGTGCAAATATCTGGCCGTAGCCCGTGGGGATGCTGACCTGTACCTTCGCTTGCCGACTCGTAAGGGCTATGCAGAGAAGATCTGGGACCATGCGGGCGGTGTGATTCTTGTGGAGGAGGCTGGGGGGCAGGTCACGGACATTGCCGGGCGAGTGTGTGATTTCCGGCAAGGTTCCACGTTATTGAAGAATGAGGGGATGGCCGTGACGAATGGGCGAGTGCATCCTTTTGTGATTCAGGCGATTCAGAAGCATCGACCGCAGGAGTGAGAGTTGGTGGTTTGGGGGGGGCGGGACCGAGCATTCCGAGGCGAGAAAAATGGGGAAATCGGTCACGGAAATGTTGTTTTTCGCTTGATTTTGCGTCATTTCTCAGATTTCGAGGCTGAGAACAGATTTTCCGGGAACCTCTGGGGCGACTTTCTCGTCGAAGCGCGAGTATCCCCGAGATTTTGTTCTATTGAAACCCCCGCCATGACTTCCTCCCGAGAGAAATTTCCTGCCCCGTGTGGCAATCCCGAGCGACTTCTGGAACTGCTTTCCGTGTCATTTGATTCGGAGCTTTCCCCGGGGGAGGCGGAGGAGTTTGAGGTTTTGTGCCAGCTGCATGGTCTGGGTGCCACTTCAATTAGGGTGGGGTACAGTCAGATTCGTGATGGACTGCAGTCGCAGCCGGTCAAGCCGGTTTCTGGCTTGTTGTTTACGGCGGCGGAGTACGTTAAGCCGGTGCGTGGCCCGTCGGCTTTGACTGGCTGGATTTCTGGTCGGGCGGTCTCTGTCCTTGCTGGTGTCCTGACAATGTGCCTTGTCATGATGTGGGGTTTGGCATCGTGGATTGGGACGCCGAAGTCAGCACAGCGTGAATTAGCAAGCAGCGGGACCGCGCTGCGGCAGTTCAGCGATGATCCGCGTGAGGCACTGGCACAGGTCGTCGATGCAAGGCTGGGTGTTGAACGTCGGCTGGAGCGGATTCGTGAAACAACGCGGGATCTTCTGAATCAGGTTGAGGAACTTCAACGTGCTCCTGTGGAATTTTCCGGTGGGCGAAGTGAACGATTGTCAGAGAGTCGAATACCGACGGCTGATATGGCCCGCGAACCAGTCTCTGTTGAATCGGTTCTTTTGGCTGGCGCATTGAATGCGGCTGGGGCCGAGGGATTGGCGGAAGTGCGGACACTGGTGGACGCGGCAGAGTGGAAGGTTGTGGTAGTGAAAGTGGGAAGCCACGGCCGAGGCGAAATTGTTGACAAGGTGGGGATTGTACTAAGCCGGTATGGGCTGGAGTTGGAGCAATCAGGACCTGAATCGACAGAGGGGTGGCTGGGAGTAGTACTGACACCGCGTCTGGGGTCTCATCGGGAGCTGATTCAGGAGGTAGAAGTTGCGGTTGGTGCGCCGGTGGAATGGGATCCCGCGGAGGTTCTAAGTTCCACGCGTGAGCAGATCATTGCGGCGGTTCGTCAATCATTGAAGTCGCCGACGGAATCAGAATTGAAGCGTGGAGAGATTTTTGTTGCCGTGACATCGCAGTCAAAGGGCGATCTGGCTGAGACTGAGAAAGAATCGGCGCAACCGCAGGAGTCATTGATTGCGGGGAAGTCGCCCGTGGGAGTTGCCGGGGTGAAGGCCGATAGCGCTGGAAGTGCCGGATCCGTGGAGGAGCGTATTGGGGCCGGGGTTGTGAATTCGACGCTGAGAGATTCTGGAAGTGGTGTCGAGCCGTTGACGCAGAAGGTGACACTTGTGGTGTTTGAGTTCGGGGACCCTGAGAAGAATGTTCCTGGTGGCGGCGGAATACAGAAGGTGTTTTGATTCCCGAAGTGGTCGAACATCTCGGGCGGAAGTGTTGGTTACTTTACCGTTATGATTTGGCGGCGTCATTTTGTTGTTGGAGCGGGCTGAAGAAATTTGCGTAGAGCCGGCAGTAATTGTTGTTCCGGTTTGCGTGTCCAGCATTCCCAGACCACGAGGACGGACCAGTTATCGGCCTTGAGTTGGCGACGATTTTTTCGGTCGCGTGCGACATTGCCGGCCCGCTTTTTCCTCCAGAACTCCGAGTTTGTTGCGGGTGTCACCTTGCCATACCGACAGCGATGACAGTGCCAGAAGCAACCGTGAACGAAGATCACCTTTCGGTGTGCGGGCAGTACCAGATCGGGTTTGCCGGGCAGTGATTTGGTATGCAGTCGGAAGCGGAACCCCATCCGATGGACGATCGATCTGACGAGCAGCTCGGGTTTGGTATTCTTCGACTGGATGCGGGACATATTGAAAGACCGCTGTTTGTGGGAGTGGACGTCGGTCATGGGTTTAAAATTGCCATGGGCTTTCGGGGGATTGGGGGCAGTCGGCAATTGATCGCCGCTGAGAGTGGGATGGCAGCATGAGGACGACGAGACGCTGTCCTTTAGCAGCGGGGAGTCTGAGGGAATTTTGAAATGGAATCAAACGGCGTTGTTGCCCATCGCTGTTGCTGTCGCATTCAGGCGATTGCCTTTTCAGCACGGGACCTTCCCGGGTGAGGGAATGGTGGGGATAGGTGTTGCTTGTAGAGAAAGTATCGCTCGGAATTGAGTCTGGCTACTGAAATCTGGCGGCGTGATTTTGATGGTGCCGATCTCTAACGCGGCTGTTCGGCAGGTTTTGGGGGCGTAGTGATGGGACTGATGACTTGGCGAGGGGCAGATCGAATCCTCGTCGCCGATACTGAAATCCCGGAATAGTCGAATCCTGACACGATGCGGTTGCTGAGCACCGGGTTGCTCAGTATCTTTCGTCGGGGACATCGGGAGAGTGTTGGTTTCCATTGCGTGACTTGCGTTGGAAAAGGCAGTGTTTCCACTGAATAGCGACTGGCGTAACAAGAGCCTGCCGACAGATGGCGTGCGTGTGCCTTGCCAGAGCGTGATGGAAGCGTTTTCCCGGAATCACGGCGGTTTCTGTTGAAGGAACATTGGAAGCAGACCATATGCATACCTCGGACATTGACATTTCGTCATCGCGGGTTTTGATCGCGGATGACATTCAGCAGAACAGAGAGCTTTTGGAGGCGTATCTGGCGGACGAGGGCTACCAGATTCTGATGGCTGCGGATGGGCATCAGACGATGCAGATGGTGGATCAGCATCAGCCGGACCTGATTCTTCTGGACATAATGATGCCGAGGATGAGCGGGTATGAGGTCTGTTCGCAGTTGAAGGGCGATGCTTCGAAGCGAATGATTCCGGTATTGATTGTGACGGCATTAAATGAGCCCGGTGATATTGAGAAAGCGGTCAACGCGGGATGTGACGACTTTCTGACAAAGCCGGTGAATCGGCTGGAGCTTCGGACGCGAGTGCGATCGTTGCTTCGAGTGCGGCATCTTTCGAGTGAGCGGGACCGTTTGCTGGCCTACCTGCAGGAAATGGAGCATCGGATTCTGCGGGGTGGTGACTGATACCAGAGTGGTTTGTATTTCCCTGGACCTGTGGGGCGTTGGTGAGTTGCCGACGGGCCTTTTCAGGGGAGATTTGCCAATGTCATTGCGACTGGCGAATGAGAATGACGGAAGGCTGCGGAGTTGCGTTGATCGCCCGTTCGCAGAACATTGTTTTTTGAAAACGGGTAAACCATGAATGATGCGGACGATGGACGGTCGAATATTGCTGTGAGGCAGGCGGATGGCCTGGTGCAATCTGAAATAGTGATACGAGCCCGCCGGGCGCAGCCATTTTACGGACGTCATCCGTGGGTTTTTGCGGGGGCTGTGGATCATGTAAAATGCGGGTCTGCTGCCGGTCCGTTGCCGGGTGACATAGTTCGAGTTGTCAGTCATGACGGACATTTCATTGCATGGGGCCTGTTCAATCTGAACAGTCGAATCGTTGTGCGTCTGTATTCGTGGCGCGAGGACGAGCCGCTGACATCAGAATTTTGGGCGGGGCGAGTGCAGCGGGCGGTATCTGGTCGTCGACTGTTGTTTGATTTGCGATCATCATCCTGCGGTGTGCGGCTGGTATTTAGTGAGTCGGACGGCCTGTGTGGATTAACTGTGGACAGCTATGGTGGATACCTGCTTGTCCAGTTCACAAGTCTTGCGTTGTATCAGCATCGCGAAGCAATTCTTTCAGCATTGCGGGAGGAAGTTCGACCGGAGGGAATCTGGCTGCGAACAGAGAAGGGGATGCGGGAAGCGGAGGGGCTGGAAGTTGTGGACGGTTTGCTTTCGGGGCGGGAGCCACAGGGACCGGTCTTCATTGAGGAGCATGGCGTTCGCTTTGGAGTGGATGTGCAGCGTGGTCAAAAGACGGGCTGCTATCTTGATCAGCGGGACAATCGGATTGCGGCCAGTCGATATCTGCGGGGCGCAAAGGTTCTGGATGCGTTCTGTTTTTCCGGCGGGTTTGGGATCACAGCGCTCAAGGCTGGCGGAGCGGCATCAGTGCTGGGAATTGATTCTTCAGAATCAGCCCTGACGATTGCGCGGGCCAACGCAGAGTTGAATGGAGTGTCACAACACTGTCAGTGGTTGCACGAGGATGTTCGTCCGGCGCTTGAAGCGATGGCGGGCGAGGCTCGTCAGTTTGACGCTGTCATTCTTGATCCGCCACGCATGGCCAGGACTCGTAATGGTCTGGATCGAGCGATTTCCGGTTATATGCGACTGAATGATCTGGGATTGAAGGTGCTTCGTCCCGGTGGAATTCTGGTGACGTGCAGCTGTTCCGGACTTGTCAGTCGGGCAGATTTCTCGGAAATTATTTCTGAGGTGGCGAGGCATTCCGGACGAGACATTCAGATTCTGGAGCAACGGGGGCAGCCTGCGGACCATCCGGTCAGTGCCACGTGTTCAGAGACTGAGTATCTGAAGGTGTTGATCTGTCGCGTTTTATGAGCAGCACTATTCGAATGCTGGTCTGAGTTTACCTCGCGCGGGAATTCAGCAGGAATTCAGCATGCTGCTGCTCTATGCTGAGGCGAGATGACAGTTCGCGCGAGGATCTTTTCCACCACATTAACGGATGTGGTTCCTCGATTGTGACGCGAAAGCGCAACGTGGGGGGGATTGTCCGAAGCACCTCAGAAATGACCGCCAGCTGAAAGCGGTCCTCCGGATAGATGGGGCTTCCGGTGCATTGCAGCGACAGTCGATCCAGTCTGATGGGTATCCAGTTGTCCTGTGATGTTGTGGCCAGCCAGTTCTGCAGGGACCTGGGCAATTGGGGTGTGTCCGTGCGATGGATCCAGAGGGTCCAGGATTCGGGGCGGGAAGAATACAGTTGCCATGAGGGCCAGTTGTCGGCAAAGCCGAAGAGTCCGGAAACGGAAAAGACTCCGACCAGAATCGCCCCGACAGGCCATTTTGGAACGCCTGCCAGCGGAGATTGCCTGTTGAAAAACAGGATGGGGACGAGTGCGAGAAAGCAAAGATTCCAGAACAGCACGCCGGAGTGATGATTCAGGCCGAGTGGCCCCAGAGCCAGCAGCAGCGCCACGTGCGTGAGCACGGAGAGTGTGATGCCGAGAGTTGTCGGGAGTTTGGATGTTGAGAAGAGCAGACAGCCGGTGGCGATTTCGATCAGGGTAAGGGAATGGCACACCATGTTGACTGATGCGGGATCGAGAGGGCCTGTGCCTGGCATCAGGTCCAGAAGCTGGCGCGTGATCATTCCTGCGACCCCGGCCTGAGGGTTTGTGGTAATTCTTGAGAGTCCGGAGCAGAGATAAATTGTGCAGATGACTATTCGCAGGCTGGGGACGAGTGCGTTGGCGGGGCTGGTGATGGTTAGCAGCATGGTCACCAGAAACAGCCAGTGCCATGCCTGGAGGCAGTGTTGATTGCAGAGCACCGAGATGAGTCCGGCGATCAATGCGATTCCGCACAGGCGACGATCGGGACCTGGCGGTGTTGTGTTGGTGCTTTGATTCGGTACCGGCCGGTACACGATTAAGAGGCAGGTCAGAAAGAGGATTGCGGAGGCGACTGGGAGAACCAGCGCGGGGATGCTGATGGGAAGCAGCGGGACTGTGGGGAAATCGTTCAGTCGGGTCCAGAGTTTCCATGTGGAGAGCATCAGCAGCAGTTGAAAACCGGCAAGGCAGCGAAGAGCCCGCAACACCCGATTCGACTCTGTCATCAGTAAGTCTTTTCTGTGCAGGTGGAGCACGCCGGGTTATCTGGCCAATTCCAGATTGAGAGCGCCCAGTTGCAGAAACAGTTCGTGTTTTTCGACCAGTGAGTGTGCCCATGCAGGTCTGCGCTGTCCGGGGAATGCCGTCATTGCTGTGACATGCAGACCAGTGGAGGCGGCTGCAATCAGTTCAGCTTCGATTTCGGCAGGATCGTCGTCCAGATCGATCAGGATCCAGTTGGGTTTCAGTCCGCTGACGTGCAGCAGAACCGACAGAACATGAGTGTCGCCTGCTTCTGCCTGAACGCCATTCAGTTGCAGGATTTCTTTGGTTGTATTTCGGAATGCGGTATCGGAGGCTGTGACGAATGCTCGCAGCGGGGAATTCGAACCTGCCATTTTTTTCGGGAAGACGTCTGTTCTCCAGGCAAAGACATCTTCGCTGGCCGCCATTGGGGAGACGGGTGTAGCGGAGCAGGCCAGTTGATTCAGTTCGTACTGAATCACTGATTGGGCGGAATTCGTGGGGACCCGGCAGATGGCAGGCCACTGTCCGTGAGTTCGTCCATCGGAGATGCAGAGTGGCCCATCGCAGCAGATGACTCGCCGAAAAACCATAGCGCCGATCAGTTTCTGAATCTCGCGAGTTGAAAACTGATCGCAATATTCACGAAAGACGACGACAAGATCCGGGAGAGTTCCGGAAAATTGTGGCGACGC
Source organism: uncultured Planctomycetaceae bacterium (assembly GCA_903871805.1). GTDB lineage: Bacteria > Planctomycetota > Planctomycetia > Planctomycetales > Planctomycetaceae > SXXK01. Next base: position 11,685 of record CAIQIE010000404.1, read on the forward strand.
CAGCGCCTGCCTGATGGATGGGAATTCTGCTGCGATTCCGTGGGGCAAAGTCTTACGGAGCCACTGCGCGGTTTGGGAAAAGATGGGGTCCGGTCGGCCAATCAATACGATTTGGGGCTGATCAGCAGTTGCAGGCGACATGAGCTTGCTCCGAGTGAGATCAGGAGGACTTCAGCCTGAGGCCTTGAGCAACTCAGTGGATGCCTTGCGGATTCTGTCGATGGCCGACTGGGTGACTCCGGACAGGAGCGGGAACTGACGACCTGTCACTGCAATTCCGGCAAGCGCGACGGCTTCGTGAAGGACGCGGATGGGGTTGATTTCGTTTCGCAGATTTTCCAGAGGGAGGAAGACTTTACGAATGTTTTCTGCGTGGTCGTAGTTTTTGTCCAGAATTGCCTGCAGCATTTGCTGAGAAAGAGCGGGGTTAACGCAGACGCAGCCGGAGGTGTAACCGTTGAGTTGGAAGCGAGTCATGTGGATCAGGGCTGGCTGTTCGCCTATTCCGCTGCAGATCAGGGAGGGGTCTACCAGCGTGATCAGTCGGGACAGGTAATCATCCTGAGCGGTCTCGGGGCGAACGATGGCGTACTTGATGAAGGAGACGAGGCCGTCGCGGACCAGTTCAGCGGCTCCTTCGGGGCTGATGTAGCCTTCTTCCTTGATATAGAGAACGGCTGGGCGTCCGATGGTTTCGACAAATCGTCGGAAGCCGGTCATGAGTCCCGGTTCGGTCATAATCGCTTTTGTGGGAAGCACCATAACCGTTGGGAATTTTGTTGACTTCAGCAGGTCAGCCTGATCCATCATCAGGCCATAAGCAGGACCAACGGACGGAATGACAGCAGTTTTTTCGTCGACAATCTCTTCCAGAATTTCCAGGAGGCGGGCATATTCGGTGTAGCGAATGTTGTAAAGGTTTGCATTTCCTCCGTACAGCAGCATTGAGACACCGCCATCTTCGAGGTGGCGAACGATCTTACGATTCTCTTCGGTGCAGATGGTTTCTGCGGCATCGCGAGCGAGCGGTGGAACGGCCAGCACGGAGTCGTGAAACTGCGAGGGGAGGATAGGGGTTGTCTGCATGGTCGAAAAGACTCTGCTGAAGGCTGGAAGTGGAAGTAGCTGAAGGCAATGAAGAGTCGTCAGTGCAGGGTTTGATGCCGTTGTTTGTCGGATCCGGGACGAGTGGCTTTTGTGGGAGCGCTGGGATGCTGAAAAGCGTCTGGGGTGGCAGTCTGCACCTGCGCAGAGCTGCCACCTGACGAAGCCTTTGATTTACCAGATTTGGATACGATCTTTGGGTTCTTTATAGAGCTTATCGGTGGGTTTGACATCGAAAGCTTCGTAGAAAGCGTCCAGATTGGTTACGGGGCCATTTCCGCGATAGGCAGAGGGCGAGTGAGGATCGATGAGCAGTCGTCGGGCCATTTCGTCATCACGGTACTTGCGGCGCCAGATCTGGGACCAGCCAAGGAAGAATCTTTGCCCGGGTGTGTAGCCGTCGAGAGTCTTTCCCTTGTTGTTTCCGAGGGACAGCATGTAGGCCTTGTAGGCGATTGCCATACCACTGAGGTCGGCGATGTTTTCGCCGAGTGTGAGTTTGCCGTTCAGCTTTCGGCCGGGCAGCGGTTCATAGCCTTCGTACTGGGCGATCAGGCGAGTGGTCAGGGCTTCAAAGGCTTTTCGGTCTTCTTCGGTCCACCAGTTTGAAAGGTTTCCATCTCCGTCATATTTGCTGCCTTCGTCATCAAATCCGTGGCTGATTTCGTGTCCGATTACAGCTCCGATTCCGCCGTAATTCACGGCATCATCGGCGGTGGCATCAAAGAATGGCGGCTGCAGGATGGCAGCTGGAAAGACGATTTCGTTCAGGCTGGGATTGTAATACGCGTTGACAGTTTGTGGTGTCATGCCCCATTCGATGCGGTCGACGGGTTTGTTCAGCCGATCCACCTGGCGGAAATGTTCATAGCGGCGTGAACGCAGGATGTTCCCAACAAGGTCAGATGGGTCGATTTTCAGGTCTGAATAATCGCGCCACTGATCGGGGTAGCCAATCTTTGTGGTGATTTTACTGAGTTTTTCCAGAGCTTGTTTTTTTGTGGCATCGGTCATCCACTTCAGTTCGTGGATGCTTTGTTCATAGGTTTTCATCAGGTTTTGTACGAGTTGGTCCATACGTCGGCGAGATTCCAGCGGGAAATGTTTGCGGACGTAGAGTTGTCCGAGAGGTTCGCCGAGTACGCCGAAGTCCCCTGCCCCGGCACCGGAAGTTGCGTCAACGGCTTTTTTCCAGCGTGGCTTTTGTTCAGGGACACCGGAAATTGATTTCTCATGCAGCTCGAAATGCGCATCGACAAAGGGTTTCGGGAGGTAATCGGCAGCGGAGTCCAGAACTCGAAAACGGGCATACGTCTTCCACGCCTCGAGTCCCTGTTCGCGGGCTACGGAGTCCAGCTTCTCGAAATAGCTGGGTGTGACGACATTGATTTCTTTGATACCGACAGCACCGGATGCTTCCAGAAAGACATCCCATGGTATTGACGGAGCCAGCTGTCGCAGCTTTTCCGTAGTCATCAGGTTGTACCGCTTTTCGGCATCACGAAGTTCGGTGCGTGACCACTGGATTTCGGCCAGCCGTGTTTCGAGGGCGAGGATCTGGTCGGCAGCCGCAGCGCCATCCTGAAGGTCTGCCAGTTCAAACAGTCGCACAATGTATTTCTTCAATGCTTCCCGAGCGGCTTTATAGTCGGCCCGATCACCAAGGTAGTAATCACGATCCGGCAGCGTCAGTCCGCTTTGAATGACGTGCGTCAGGTATCGGGACGAATTTTTGTCATCGACGGAAATATAGAATCCGATCGGTCCCGGGACGCCATAGATGCCTGCCGTTCCGAAGAATCGTGCGATGTCTTCGGGCGAGGACATGGAATCAACCGTAGCGAGTGACTCGCTGATGGGACTAATGCCTTTTGCCGAAATCAGTTCTTCGTTCATGTAGCTTTTATAAAAATCACCAACTTTGCGGCTGACTTCGTCGGTAGGGTTTTTCACGGCCTCCTCGATAATCGCCCGAATATTCTGACGAGCTTCATCATCCAGACGGGTGAAAGAGCCGTAGTTGGATTTGTCGGCCGGAATTTCCGTCGACATCAGCCATCGGCCATTGACGTGCAGAAACAGGTCGTCCTGAGGGCGGATAGTTTTGTCGAAGCCATCGGGATCCAGTCCAGAGTGCGGTTCATCTGCCATGGCAGTGCTGAACAGCAGTCCAAAGATGAGTAAATAGCGAATCATGAGCTCAGAGGTCCTCGTCAAAAAATATTGTGTCCGGAGATAGAATGGGAGAAAGGGATCAGGATCAGGACGGGAGTGTGCAGATGGCGTGGTACCACAGAGAAAATGAAGGGTGGTATGGCCAGCTGTTGGCCGGTCGACGAGAAAAGTTTCCCGGACAGAGTTTAGCGGATGATGTACCTGGTTGCCTACAGATGACGGCAGGCCATTGGTGCTGACGAATGCTGTTTACTTTACGCCATTGACCACATTGGGCAGCGGCTCGCCGCGCAGAGCCATAATCGCCAGTTGCGCCGCTGTTTCACGCAGTTTTTTTACTGCCGGGACGCTGGCTGAGGCGATATGGGATGCGAGAATGACGTTGTTCATCGACCGGATTGGGTGATCCACAGGAATCGGCTCCGGATTGAATACATCCAGTGCTGCAGCGGAGACGTGTCCGGATTGAAGAGCGTTTGTCAGAGCCGCAGGATCGATCAGGTCGCCGCGAGCAAGGTTGATAACAGCAACACCAGGTTTGGTCTGGCTGAGGCTTTCTGAATTCAGCAGGCCGCGTGTTTGTGCCGTGGATGGACAGTGCAGCGAAAGAATGTCGGAGTGTTCAATCAAATCCGCCAGCGTGGATGGCACAGCCCCGGCGGCCGTCACAACTTCAGCGGCCACGATCGGGTCAAAAACCAGAATGCGGCACTTGAATGCGCGCAGCCGGGAGGCAACTTCCTGCCCGATTCGTCCAAAGCCGACCAGACCGACCGTCAGATTTTTCATGGTCTTCAGGGATTCCAGAGGTGTTGCCAGACCCCATTGACCGTTGCGAACATGATTGGCGTTGGTGACCACCTGGCGGGTCGTCGCGAGGATAAACGCCAGGGTATGGTCAGCGACTTCATCGATGCAGTAGTCGGGAACATTGCAGACGGGAATTCCCCGGGCTGCGGCAGCGGCCAGGTCAACATTGTCGACACCGATACCGTACCGCACGATCACTCGGGCTTTTTGCATGGACCCGATCACATCGGCATTGACCGGAGCAAATTGGGTGATGACAGCATCGGCGTTGGAAACCAGTGCAGGTAACTCCGACGCGGCTTTTTTCTCTTTCCATGCCTGAATGGAAAAGCCCGCCTGTTCAATCAGAGCAGACTCGATGGAAAGATCCGGGAACGAATAGTCGGTAATCGCCACGTGCATGGTTGAGTCCTCTGGTGGTCAGGAAAAGCGTCTGTCCGGGGAACCCGGACGTGCCGGAATAACAGCTGCAGTGAACGGAAATATGGTGGCTGAGTCAATTCCCCGCAACTCAACTGCTCTGAACAGAACCATTCCTTTCAGGAACTTTGCTGAATTCCGGAGTTTCGAGGCTGAGTTTTATCCGAGCTGCGTGTCCTGCCTGTTTTTCGGTAAATGTTCGTATTGGCGGAAATTCTCAGGGTAGGTAAGGTTCTCACTACACGGCGATCCGGAATGTGACGTGTCAGGCAGGCAGCATTTTTGATCGCGAATTGTAGTGCTGGTGTCGGTGCTCGATCTGGTATTTGTCCGGAAGGTAATGAAGCAGGGGCCCGGAGGGCGTGTCATGGACGACCGTCATGATCGTGTTCCCGATGTGAAAGTAACAGTGAAATGGAATTCAATGTGAGACCGCCGGGAAAGAGTTGTTCCGTATCGGGGCGGCCATTTCGAGCCGGGGAATACTGCTGGTCGGTATTACTGGAAAAAGATGGTGAAGTGGTGCGGATGGATATCGCGGAGGAACACTGGAAGGGTCCGCCGGCGGAGGCCATTGGTCACTGGAAGTGTCAGATCGCCGGTGTGGCTGAAGCAGCGCGACCAAAGCTGGATACAGATTCTTTGTTTGATTATTTCCTGCAGCTGAACGATTCACCGAACAGCGTTCAGCAGCAGTATCGTTACATTCTGGCTCTGTTGCTTCTGAGAAAACGCCGACTGATACTGGAGGAAGTTCTGGAGCTGGACGATCGACCAGTGATGCGGTTGATCGGCAGTGCGGGTGAGGGGCCGTTTGATATTCCTGAGGAGGAGTTAACGGAAGAAGAAGTGACGCGGCTGCAGCAGCAATTGTCTCATGTGGACAGAACTGCTGCGTAGGGTTTCTGAGTGCACTGGTAGTTTTGGATTTTTATGACTGGCGTCCGTCTGATACTTGCGACACTGCTGCTGACCCTGACAGGGTGTCAGACGCAGCTGTTTGCGCGAAGGCCAAAGCCAGTGACGCCGGTGCTGTCTTCTGAGATCAGTTGTGAGGTGTTGGTTGATCATCTGAATCAGCAGACCGCGGGCCTTGTGTCCTGGCGCAGCAGTGAAACGCGTGTGCATGTGCGAATGCCTGGTCTGCCAATGCCGCAGCGTCTGAGTGGCACGCTGGCCTGCACGGCACCATCGAACTTTCGTCTGATTGCCGGCAACATGGTCGCGCACGCGGATTTGGGGGCAAATGACAATCTGTGCTGGGCCTATGCCAAGCCCGGCGATCCGGTTGTACTGACGTGGGCCCATGAGGATTCGTATCTGCTGAGTCGTCTTCCGGGAGGGATTCCACATCTGGATGCCAGCTGGCTGTTGAGTATCCTTGGGGTCGTACCGATGAATGCAGAGGATTATGAGCTGATCCGTGACCCTGGCAATGGGACTATGGTTTCGCTGGTGGACGTGGACGATACGGCGGATGGCGGGCGTGTTCAGCATGTCGTTCGGGTGGATCTGGTAACCGGAATGGTGCGAGAGCATACGTTGACCGACGAAGCGGGCGTGGTGCTGGTTCGAGCGCAGATGAGAGATCACCGCAGAGTGACGGGGGCGGTCATTCCTCATGAAATTCAGATTGCATTTCCCGCCACGCGTACTGAGCTGACGCTGAACTTCGCCAGGATCGAAACGAACTGCAGTGTCCCGGAAACGGTCTGGCAACCGCCCGGTGGTCGCGGAATCGAGCGTGTGGATCTGCGGACAATTCTTGAGACCGTTTCCCGGCAATCTGCGGACACCCAGGATGCGATGGTGCCGATCAGCAATCGAGTGAATGCAGAGCCCTTTGCCGACTATGGCGAGGAGAAATCCGAGCAGTCTGATACTGAAAGTGAAGCCCTGTCGGTGCCTCAGTTTGATGAACCACCAGTCCGGGAATCCCGGTGGCGGCGTCTGCCGTTCTTTCGCTGGTTCTCGCGGTAGCCTGCATTCAGCATCACGAGAGTTCTGGCGTATTCGGGAGAACGGTCATCCGCTGGTGGTTGCGGTACCGTTGACTGGGAAAGTCGATATGCTTTGGTTGTGAGTGGCCGCGCGGTTTGAGAAGTATGGCAGAGATTCCCGCAGCCGCATTTGTTTTTGATTTGAGGGCAGTTTATGTATCGTGATCAGCATTGTTCAGCAGTCAGCATTTGGCGCATGATCGGGATTTTAAGCATGATGCCGGCGTTGGTTTGCTGTGCTCTTTTTGCTGATGAACCTGAGTCGCCTCCGGTAATCGTTTCGAAGGATGCAGCGGACATTCATTTCAGTGGAATGTTATTTGATGGGCACAATGACCTGCCGTGGGAAGTTCGCGACAGGGGCAATTCTTCGTTTGAGAGTCTGGACATTTCCCGGGAACAGCCGCAGTTGCACACGGACATACCCCGGCTTCGCAAAGGCGGCGTGAAAGCGCAGTTCTGGTCCGTGTATGTTCCGGCCGAGACCGCAGTGACAGGAGATGCGCTGCTTCAGACCCTGCATCAGATCAGTATCGTGAAGGCCATGGTGGCTCGATATCCTGACACTTTTGAGTTTGCAGACAAGGCAGCGGATATAGAGCGGATCGTGAAGGCAGGAAAGATTGCCTCCATGATGGGTGTGGAGGGCGGATACAGTATTGAGGAGGATCTGAGTAATCTGGAGCGGCTGTATGGCGAGGGCTGTCGCTACATGACGCTGACACATTCCAAATCGCTTTCGTGGGCGGATTCGGCTACTGATGAGCCGCGAGCGCAGGGACTGTCTGAGTTTGGGCGGGCCGTGATTCGGGAAATGAATCGACTGGGGATGCTTGTGGATTTGTCGCATGTGTCGCCGGAAACAATGAAACAGGCCCTGGCGGAGACGAAATCGCCCGTGATTTTCTCGCATTCGAGTGCTCGGGCAATCTGCGATCATCCCCGGAATGTGCCAGACGATGTCCTGCCGCTTGTCGCAAAAAATGGCGGGGTGATTATGGTCAATTTTTACTCTGCTTTTGTGGCCCCGACGGAGCAGTTGAAAAAGAACAAAATGGCGCGGGGAACAATTTATGACGTTGTCGATCACATCGATCACCTTGTGCGTGTAGCCGGAGTGGACCATGTTGGAATTGGCTCGGATTATGATGGCGTTCCTCGGCTTCCGGAGCATCTGGAAAGCGTGGCGACCTATCCCAGGATTACTCAGGAATTGCTGAGTCGAGGATATGATCGTGAGTCGATCCACAAGATTTTGGGCGGCAATGTGATGCGGGTGCTGAAGGCTGCGGAAAAAGTGTCTGCAGAACTTAAGCAGGCGGGCAGGTAAGTGATCCGACAGCGGATGCTGGTTGCGGATTTTCAGGCGAGTGACTCTGAACGATTGGATCGTGCCAATGGTGACGCTGAGTGCTTCTGATCGGATACTTGTGACAGGTGCAACGGGGCTTGTCGGCAGTCATGTGGCCGAGCAGGCACGGGCACGCGGACTGAGTGTTCGATGTCTGGTTCGCGGCGGCGCCGATACCTCATTTTTGAAGCAGTGTGGTTGCGAGTTGGTGACTGGAGATCTGGATCAGCCCGCCAGTTTGCGCAAGGCGGTCGAGGGCATCAGTGTAATTGTGCACTGCGCCGCAAAGGTTGGCGACTGGGGCCCTACGGCTGAGTATCGTCGGATCAATGTGGACGGCACGGCCGCTCTGGCGGAGAGTGCCCTTGCGACGGGCACACTGAAACGCTGGGTGCAGATCAGTTCCCTTGGCGTTTATGAGGGGCGTGATCATTACGGGACCGATGAGTCAACGCCACCGAGCACCACCGGGATTGATGGCTATACGCTGACTAAAGTGGAATCGGAACTGCTGATTGTTGGGTTCATTCGTGAACAGGGATTACCGGCCGTCGTGTTGCGTCCCGGATTTATCTACGGGACTCGGGATCGAACTGTTCTGCCCAAACTACTGGAACGTCTGCGGTCCGGGAAATTTGCGTATCTGGGTGTTCCCGACAAACTGATGAACAACACGTGGGTGAACAATTTGTGTGCGGCAATCTGGCTGGCGATTGAGCGGGATGATGTGGTGGGAGAAGTTTTCAACATTCGTGATCCGCGAGCGGTGACCAAGCGTGAGTTTATTGAAACGGTCTGCGACGCCGCGGGGATTGAGCGGCCAAAGAAAATCGTGCCTCTGTTTATAGCGCGAGGGCTGGCGAAAGTGATGGAAGGGGCCTGGAAACTTCTGGGGAAGAAACAGGCACCGTTGTTGAACAATGCCCGACTGAAGTTTCTGGGATTGAACCTGGACTACAGCATCGACAAAGCGACCAGAATGCTTGGCTACATGCCCGCTGGCGATTTTCGTGACGCCATGCCGGAGTCAGTCAGGGACGTGGTTGGCAGTATGAAGAGTGCGGGGCAAGTCTGATTTTTCGGTAGGTTGAGCGGACCATGCTCCCTTGAAAACCTGTCAGTGCCGTTGAGTTTTTGGTCACAGCAGTGCGTGGAAGGCGACACCAGTCGGCGTAACCCGCACGCGCAGAATCTTCCGGATCCTCGCTTCAATCGCCGCAATCGTACTGGCGGTATGCCCTTATGCTGCCGTCCAGGTGGCTGGCACCTGATGCCATAAGTGCAGCAATGGCAGAGTGTTACGGCGACCGGCTGCGCGAAGTGCGTGCCTTCCTTCAAGCGGAGCCATTCACCCCACCCATCCGGGGCCCTCAAGCCTCAAACCGGTGCCATCCACCCTGAAGCGGTACTGTTCCAGTCAGGACGGGACCAAGGTGCGGGACCAAGGTGCGGGACCAAGGTGCGGGACCAAGGTGCGGGACCAAGGTGCGGGACCAAGGTGCGGGACCAAGGTGCGGGACCAAGGTGCATGGCACCGAACAGTGTAAGTGACTGATCTGTATGGTTTTGTGGCGAGGATTTGCGCTGTGCGCGGGGGGGCATAGAGGCCGTAGAACGGTGCCAGCCACCTTTTGCAGGTTTCCAGCCACCTTTTGCAGGCTTCGCGGCAGTCGGGGTTGGCGTTAAGGTCATTAAATTGTGGATACCCGTTTGAACCGCTGCAATTGCCCCAACCGGAAACTGGCAAGTCGGTGGATGGATGCCGGACGGGGTTTTGGGCCGATTACTTTTGGGAGGCGATGCTGTCTTGCGGGGGACGGCACAAGAGATCCGCGTGAGAGAGCCCGTAGGCATGGCGGGAGGGTGCAAAAGGTACGGGGCCGTGGCGAATGAGGCGCGCAACGCCTAAGCAGGTGGATTTTTCCGACGCGCAATTTCAGGAGGCGTGTCCGTCGGTAAAATGCGGCCTGCTGGCGGTTTCAGAAGATGATTGGCGAGTTGTTCAGGTCAGGACGTCGGCGATTACTGTTCCATGGACGTCGGTGAGGCGGTAGTCGCGTCCTTGAAAGCGGAATGTCAATTGTTCGTGATTGAAGCCCAGCAGGTGCAGGATTGTGGCCTGCAGGTCGTGGGGAGTGACTTTGTTATGGACAACGCCAAATCCCAGTTCGTCTGTTTCACCGTAGTTGAATCCGCCTCGAGTACCGCCACCGGCCATCCA
>CAIQIE010000405.1 GCA_903871805.1 uncultured Planctomycetaceae bacterium
AGACCGTCGCAGACTCTGACAGACCGTCGCAGACTCTGACAGACTGTTGCAGACGCTGACAGCCGCGTTGCTGCCGTCTGAGTGAATCGCGATCGTTCAAAATACGCAGCCGGTGAAGTTTCTCACTCGGCGGCAACGTGCCTGTGTGGCTCTTACCAGCGTGTTTACCTGGTGATCGCGTTGCGGGATTCTGGTCCCGTAACCTGGCGGTATACGATTACGGTCCAGCGCCGACTCCGAATGTCTTCACAGCATTCGTGCGATGTTTGCGTGTTGGCCGCATGAGTGAATGCGACACGTATTTACGACTGCTGCTCTTCATTGACCGGGTGCTGTGGGCACTGGCACAGGGAAATACTCCAGCACCACTCGAAAACCAGCGAGGGCTCGATCGGGAGGGGCAGCGAAGCGTCGCGAGGCGCTGACATTGGTCGAATCATCGCGGAATGAGCCACCGCGAAGTACTTTTTCAGTTCCGCTTTCCGGTCCGGCCGGATCGCGAGATTCGTTACCTGTATATTCGGCAAACCAGTCCTGAACCCATTCTGCTGCGTTTCCGTGCAGATCATAAAAACCCCATGAGTTCGGGCTTTTCAAGCCTGTGGGATGCAATCGTGGCTGGGTTCGGGCGATGAGGTTCAGCAGACGCTGGTAATCGTTCTGCAAAGACAGTCTTTCGTCGATCATGAGGCGGCCGCTGTTGTTGGCATACCATGCGATTGCTGTGATGGATTCCGCAGAGTTGTTGTCGGCGTAGTCGGTCGTTGAATCTGCGCGGCAGGCAAATTCCCATTCGGCCTCGCGGGGAAGTCGATACCGTCGGCCGGCCTCCTTTTCCGATTCGACTGTGGAAAGCCGTTCGCAAAACTTTGTTGCCTGGAACCAGGTCAGGCCATCACAGGGAAGGTTTCCGGTGTCACCTGCAGAGTTCTCGTCAGGTGCGGGGAGCCTGACAGAGGAATCGGCACTATCGCCCATGATGTGTTGATACTGAGCGAGCGTGACTTCAAATTGTCCCAGGTAGCAGGGGGCGGAAATTGTAACCTGATGCTGCGGGGATTCCGGGTAATCGGGCTGGTCTCTGCGCCGCGGAATGCTGGCAGCACCCATCAGAAATGAGCCGTGGGGAACAAGCGAGAACTTCATCTCGATGGAATTGGTGCGTTTGAGGATCAGGTTACGCAGCCACTCCGGCAGCATAGACAAGTCCTTCATCGACAGTCGCCTGAGGGCATCGTCAGCGGCGAAGAGTCGGTCGGGGACCAGCAGGCTGAGCATCTCATATAGAGCGGCAACTGCAGCAAATTGTTTTTCGTTCAGGGCCTTCGAAAATGCGTCTTCAACTTTGCGGGCCATGCGACCGGGGGCAGCACGGTCATCGCCATGGGAATTTCGCAACGAAACTGCAGCTTTGAGATTCAACGATGCAGATTTCATGTCTCCGATCTCGAAAGCCTTTTCAGCGTCGTTCAGAAGTGTCCGAGTGAGATTCTCTTCAGCCGCCATGATGTCTGAATCCTGCGGATTCTCCTTCTTTAAGGCTTTCATCGCCTCCACAGCAAGCAGCAGGCTTCGTTCTGTGCCTTGATTTTGTAACTTTCGGATTGCGAGCATCCGTGCCTCACGGACGCGTCTGTGAAGAGCGGAACGCAAATCCAGTGGAACACCGAACTGCGCGGATTGATCGATCCATGGAACAGTAATGTCCAGATTGATCCGCCCATCTCCGGATTCCAGACCCGCAACCATGGCTTCCGCAAGATTCCCCGCCAGTTTCTGATGGCCCGGACTGTCAGGCAACAGGGAGGCTGCTTTTGTCAGAGTGTCGATGGCAGCGGGGAAGTTTCTCTCGGAAATCAGAAGTCGCGTCATGTGACTGAGTACTTCGCTTCGCACCTGACGAATACGAATTCGATCCTGTCCCTGGTCTGCGGTTTCCAGAGCCCGATCGACGCCATTCAGATATCGAAGAGTTTCCTGACGCCGCTGGGGATCACCGGGATTCTCAACTTCCGTCACATCAGATTTCCACGTGCTGCTGATTCTGTCGGCAAAGGCTTCAGCAGTCTCGGCGCTGGCTGATTTTCCCGGCAATCCACTGGCAGCAATGGTATTTCCGTCGTTTAGAAACCGGGCCACCCTGTCGGACATGGACTTTGGGCGGTCAGCACTGCTCCGGCCGCTTTCCCTGGTGGAGTCCACCGAAGATCGGGATTCCGCCGCACTGGAATTGTTTCCGGTGAGCTGATTCAGGAGCGATGCCTGTTCCAGGGCGGACGACTGGGAAGTTTTCCTGCCGCTGGAATCCGCGGACAATTGCTGCAGTCGCATCGCAAGCACAGCGACCAGAGTCAGCAGGGAAATGACGATGGCAAACGTGAAGGCCCGCTGTCTGGGAGTCCATTTCCCAAAATCTCTGGAATGTCTGGGAACGGGTAGCGACGGGTTTGTAAAGTCCGGATCTTCCAGATTGAGTGACCGCAGTGATTCCTGATACTGAATGACCTCTGTCTGTTTGAAACAGGACTGATGCTCCTGAGCAGCGCGCTGCGCAGCGCGCGTTGCAGATTCTTTCAAATCCGACAGATACAGACTTTGCATTAGCAGGCTGGTAATATTGGACGTGCGATGTTTTTCCTTCAATTCCTGCAGCAATTCAACGGCATCAGAGAAGCAGCATTTGGTATGCAGAAAACGGACTCTGAGCAGAACTTCATTCAGCAGAGCCGCGTCGATCACCTGAGATCTGGCAGCCGAGTTCTGTTCGACACTGAAAGGATCCGCGTGGTGAATACCACCGCCGGCAGTCGTCGTTGCAGCCGCTCTGACACCATCATCCTGTTTGTCAGGCGACGAAAAACTGTCAAGAGAAGCCTCACGATCGTGCGGCTGAATCTCGGCAACCTGCAAATCACTGTCCAGCGACAGCGTTCGCGTTTTGAGCGTGGAGACTTCGGTGAATCGTGTGATCTTACCGCAATAGGCACAGAACTGTCGGCGTCGCGCGACCTTGTCCGCACGCTCATAGACTTCTGAGCAGGATGAACAGCGAAGTTCCATGGAGTTATGCCCCCCCGCTCAGGGCTGCTGAAGTCGATCGTTGCCGTCAATGGGACACCGCGTCCCATTCAAGTTTCCAATAGTCAGAGATGGACTGCCTGTGGCCTCGGTTTCTGAAGAGGGTGCAGGCTTTCAGAAATGAAAAAGGTGATTGGCTGTGTGCCTGCTTTGCAAAATGGGCACTAGCTCCCCCCGGAAATGCCGTATACGCAGTACCGAAAGCCTAGTTCCGCGAAAAGGGGTCCCGGCCGGGAAATCTGGCTTCGGAGGCCAAATTTCCATTTGTCTCCGCCAGAATCTGCGGAAGAAAATGGCGATGAGCAGTCAATTCAGGCCTGTTATTTGGAAAAATCGGCACAACTTAATTCTTCGGAGTCGCATGCGTCGCACCGTCAGTGATCCGTTTCAGCGCAGCAAAAAGCCCCGGAGTGTTTCCCTTCGGGGCTTGTTATTGCTGTGGTGGCTGACAGCCAAAGAGCACTGTTCGCTTTAGCGACCACCGTAATCAATCAGGCGGGCCAGTTCTGAACGTAATTCGGAACGGACCACAATCCGATCCACGAAGCCATGTTTCAGCAGAAATTCACTTGTCTGAAATCCCTCTGGCAACTCAATCTTACAGGTCGCTTCGACAACACGGGGACCAGCGAATCCAACGAGGGCCCGCGGTTCAGCGACAATGATGTCTCCGAGAGAGGCAAAACTAGCCGCGACCCCACCCATCGTGGGATTGGTCAGCACGGAAATAAACAGACCTCGCGCTCTGCGAAAACGGGCGAGGGCGGCTGACACTTTGCCCATCTGCATCAGAGAAATAATGCCTTCGTGCATGCGGGCTCCCCCGCCGGACCCACTGACAATAATGAGTGGCAGGGACAGTTCTGTGGCTCTTTCGACCGCTCGTGTCAGCTTTTCGCCAACGACCGAACCCATACTTCCCATGATGAAGGCTGAGTCGGTGGTTGCAAAAACCAGAGGGCGACCACGCATGTAGCCGCGACCGACAGTGCAGGCATCCTTCATGCCCGTCCGCTTCTGTTCGTCTTTCACCCGTTCCGGGTAACTTTTGCGATCCGCAAACCCCAGCGGGTCTCCGGACGTCATGTCACCGTACCATTCTTCGAAGCTGTCAGGATCCAGCAGTTGCCGGATACGCATCGCTGTGGGGACGTAAAAGTGATGATCACACTCAGGACAACAGTTTAAATTCTGTTCGACCTGTTTTCGGAAGACAGTACTGCCGCACCCGTCACAACGCAGCCACAAGCCCTCCGGCACACCCCGTTTTGGACGTTGAGCCGGAGCCGCACTGGATATTTCTGTATTCTCAACGGTACTCATTGATCAGGACCTTCATGAACGGCGGCAGAACACTCTTCCATGGCCGCTTCTCCAACAGCCACAAAACTCGATGGTTCAAAACAGTCTGACTCCAGAATCTGGATCATTTCTTTACACGATTCGCCGCAGAGACATTCAGTCATACGAGGACGACGATGCTGCAGCGTACAGCGAATCACAGTTGCCAGAGGCTCTGGGACAACGATCGCAAAAACACTGTACTTTCGAATAGCTTTGCTGAGAACTCGCTGCAAACGCTGGCACGCATCCAGCAGTGTCTCACCTTCCGGCGGACAAATCGCCACCGGATCTTCCTTTCCGGATCGGAAAAATCGGGGAAATCTTTTCCGCACATCCGATTCCGGCAATCCCTGCCACAGTCCCTGATTCACGTTTCGCAGTTCGTCCATTTGACGAACCTTTGAACCGGAAAGCGCTTCTGCAATGGCATGCGCAGTACAGGAAGCAGGGTTTTCCGGAGGAGTCAGGATAGCCTGAGGCTTAATGCCACGCTCACGCAGTTGCCGAGCGATGTCCCGGATTTGCTCGACACCACGACGATTCACCGGCACATCCAGCGTCCCAAGCAGACGATGGCTGTCGTCGTAGTCAGTGCATCCGGCTCTTATCAAAACCACGGTCGACATAGCGATTCCGTTCCTCAACAAACAGTTCGCGCGTCCATCGCGAGCTGCCGAAGCTCGGCCATCGCCGCCGAGTAGCAGGGTTCATCAAACACAGAACTTCCGGCAACGAACACATCGCAGCCTGCTTCCGAGCAGGCTGCGATTGAGGATTTCCCTATCCCGCCGTCAACAGAAATAATCAGGTCATTTCCCGCAATACTGCGAGCATCCCGAATCTTCGAAACAACCTCAGGAATAAATTTCTGACCACCAAATCCGGGCTGAACACTCATCACAAGAAACAGATCACACTCAGACAACAGCGATTCCACTGCGGAAATCGGCGTCCCGGGATTGATCGCCAAGCCAGCGACCACTCCCCGACGACGAATTTCACGCAACAACCCTGTCGGCTCTGGAACAGCCTCCAGATGAACTGTGATCGCTTCACACCCCACTTTGATATAATCGTCAAGGTATTTTTGGGGTTCCGAAATCATCAAATGTGCGTCGAACGCGGTCCGCGTCAGCCCACGCATCCCACCGATTACCATCGGACCGTACGACAGATTAGGAACAAAATGCCCATCCATCACATCCAGATGCAGCAGCGCTGCCCCGGATGCATCCAGCAATTCCATCTCCCGATGCAAATTACCAAAATCGCACTTCAGCATCGAAGGAGCTATCACCGGGGTGTTCCCCCGGAGTTCGCTTAACATCTGGTCGCGTGTACGCATTCGGAGTCATCGAACTCAGACCTGGGAAGTCCTTCCCTGAAGACTGCATACAAACTACAGGCCGCAGACAGACTTCTCGAAAACTTTTCATCCCACCATTGTTGATATCCTGTGAAGGAATGTCCAGAGCACAGGGATTTTTATGACTTTATAACTGAACATATGTCCATCGCGATGGCCGTGTTATCTTCGTTTCCCCTTCTTTTTACCGGAATGCTTCTTTTTTCCCGAGGCCTTTGTCCTGCGTTCGCTGAAAGTGGAATTGTTTTTGGGGGATTTCTGCTGCTTCCCCGGGTCGCGGCCCGCTGCTGGAAATGGAACTCGACTGGTGACGCGCGGTTTTGAGTGTGTTTTGGCAGGCTGCAGTTCCAACTGGCGGCGATCAATATCCACCGACGCTATCACTACCCGGATACGGTCTCCCAAACGATAGACCTGTCGCGTGCGAGTTCCGGTGAGCGTTCTGACGACGGGGTCAAACTCCGGAAAATCAGCGCCGAAGGCCGACATATGCAGCATGCCTTCCGCAGGAATCTCAATGCCCTGGCAGAACAGCCCAAAGCTTTCCACCCCGGTAATCATGGCGTCCATTTCCTCGCCCACGCGATTGGCCATAAACCGCAGCAGTCGAATGCGAATCAGTTCTCGCTCCGCGCGTTCGGCCCGACGTTCCATCGCCGAACAGTGTTTGCCAAGCTGAAACAGTTCTTCCAAAGGAGGCGAAGATCGGGGCTTTTTGTGAATCACCTGATCCAGAAGTCTGTGAATGGTCAGGTCCGGGTAGCGTCGAATCGGGCTGGTGAAATGGCAGTAGTCTTCTTCCGCAAGGGCATAGTGCCCCGTGTTCTCCGGAGAATACTCAGCCTGCTTCATGCTTCTCAACAGGCCAAAGTTGACCGCGCGTTCCACAGGGGTGCCGGCGACTTTTCGAATAAGTTCCTGCAGCTCGTGGCGACTTTGAGGTTTCAGCAGGGTCAGGCCCAACCCCTGGCAGAACTGCTGAAAATTGCTCATTTTCAGTTCGTCCGGATCTCCGTGCACCCGCCGCAGAAATGGTACCCGACAACTGTCCAGAAGTCGCGCCACAGCGATATTGGCTGCCAGCATGAACTCTTCAATGATTTCATGGCTCTCGTCGTGATGTCGCTGATGAGCC
>CAIQIE010000406.1 GCA_903871805.1 uncultured Planctomycetaceae bacterium
ACGACCATCGGGTGCTGATCAATTCGGTCGCGTATCCCGTCAAGGGAGACAACACCATCTTTCGGACGAAGATCATCACCGATCAGCCGGAACGCCTGTTTGTGGTCGGGGAATATCGTGAGCGAGGCAAAACGGGACCGTGGACGTCTTACCCGCACTTCTTCGAATTAGACCGGACCAATGGTCGCTGGACCGACACAGGGCTGGCCGCAGTAACCGTCCCGGATGGCAGTCTGCAGTTCCCCGTCGATCTGCAGAAGAACGAGCATCGGGAGTTCCTGTTTGTCAAAGCGGCAGGTCAGCCTGATGATCGGAATCAAAACGCCCCCGAGGCGGAGCTGGAGAAACTGAAGTGTGAATTGTCTGAGCTGACCAAACAGATTAAAGGGCTCGGTGACAGCAACGCAGAGCTGCATGAGAAAGCGGAAACTCAGGTAAAGATGATTGCGGGTCTTCAGCAGCAACTGCAGCACGAGCGAAAACATAACGAATCGCTGCTAACGCGGGGCTTTTTGTTTTCTGAGCCATCGCGCACGATCGTGGGAAAGATGGAAAGTCGCAATGACGTGGTGATCGGGATTTCCCGCTGGATTGAGATGCCCGTCCGTTTGCGTCTGAGCAACACCGTGGATGCAGCGAATTTTCCGCTGGATGGGTGCCGCGGCGAGCTGCGATTCTCGCTACGTTCCAGTGCGGCCGCGGCGAACGAGGCGTGGACGGACCTGGGAATTGTCACTCCGCTGCGTTTGACCAGGGCTCGCGGGGAAATCGCTGCGGAATTTGCATCCGGCGACTGTCTGGCTGACGCCCTGCAACGCACACTGACCGGCCGCCCCTCAACCGTCACCCGCTACGAGCTTAGAGCCTCACTCCGGCTACTCCCGGATTCAGGACTGTTGCCGGAGATGAGTGGAGACGCCGGAAACCCGCTTCAAATCAATCTTATCCAATAGGGATTCGTGGATTGCAACAACTGTTGCTGGACTTTCAATTTCACTCGCTCTCAACACCCCGCCTTTTTTCCGGCACGGCCACCGACCCAGGTAACTCAGCCAGCGTAGCAATTGAGATCTTTTTGTAACGCAGGCAATCCTAACAGACCTAACCCTATCCTCATCAAATTATCTTATATACAGGTTTATCAGAGATGCCAAAAATCATCACCGCGAATGGAAACTGGCGGATTCGAAACAGCACTTGTATTGAAGTCGTCGAGGGAAGTACGGAGAGGAAAGTGCGACTCCTGGGTTCTATCAAATACGTTCCACCGAGCTACGAGCACGAGTCAAAGCAGGATACCGATCCGGTCACCGTAGAATACGAAATACTCAGTACCGTCGGGGGAGACACTCGCCGAGCAAGGGTCATTACGAAGAAGACGTCGGCCTAATAAGCATCGCTTGATGACTGCCTCTGGATCTTCAGGAAGGTTCTCAGACGATATCGAAATGAGCTGTTGGCGGCGGAACCTGACAGTGATGAACACTTGCGGCCTGCAGAATCAATAGGGCATACCCTCCCGGGTCTCCTTCCCGCAGCGATTGAGGCCACGGCCACAAAATGTCTATGTGCCGGCATGACACCTCCGGCACATAGACGTCTGCAATCGCCTACTGCCGTTCAGGAACAATCAATTGCACGTCTGGACTTGCCGGCGTTTCAAGGCCGATGGATCGGTAGACTTCTTCGCGTGTGGTTCTAATCAGGTGATCACGCACATGATCACGCCGTTGTAGCAACTCCTGTTTCTGAACCTTCAGCGACTCAGAACTCATCTGATCCACGTGCTGTGACCACCGCAGCCCCATCAGGTCGTAGACGGTCGGGTAGATCGTGGAGCTGCCGAGGATGATGTTCGTCTGCAGTGACGACTCTTCGCTGGGCAGTGGTCGAAACGCCGCCCCAATCAGCGGAATGTCTTCAAACAACGGCACACCTCGATCCGTTCGCGATGCCTTCAGTGCCACGGTGTACCGGCTGATCTCACGCAGTTCATAGCTGCTTGTCTGCACGTCGGTTCGCACAAAGTGACGCTTGACGCGCCCAAGGTGCTTTTCGTTCGCTCGCACAGGTTCGCGAACCTGCGTTGTGTAGGTGTAATCAAAACCGTAGATGATCGAGTTTCCGTCGGGCTGGATGACTGGCTGCACGGCAAAACCTGTCCCGGTTTCAAACTTGTAAATGGCGGGTTCCGGAATCAGTTTCTGCAGTTCTGAACCGAACTCCTGGGAATTGTTCAATCCGGGCAGGTTTTGGATGGGTGCATTGTTCCCAACGATTCCCTCAGGCGGCGTTCCGGCCAGCATGGACGTACCGGCCAGAAACGTACCATCCTTCATCAGGTTGCCGTACTCCAGCGCCAGCGCTTTGGCGCCATCCATGGCTTCCTTGATCAGGATATCACGTTTGGGCAAATTGAACTCGAATGAAGCCGCCGGGCTGACCAGAGCCATGGTCCGGTTATTGGTCAGTACGGTGGTGGTTTCGATCTGCGACAGCGTCACATCCCAGGTTCTGGAGACTCGGCGAATCCGCTGAAACGCGGGCTCATAGAATTGGGCCGCCACATCTTCGTCGACCGCCGTGGCCAGACGCTTCAGATAGTTGTCAACATTGGATGCATGCGACCGGAGCGCTTCCATCAGCTCCACCGACTTCTCTTCCTGGTCGTCCATGAACTGTTCCAGTAGACGTTTGGAGAGTAATCGCTTTCGTGCTGCTTCAACCATTTCTTGCTGAACGGAAGCAATAGCGTTGGTTTCCGTATACTTTTCCTTCTTCTCCGAATACTCCTTTGCCTTCTCCGTCCACACCTTCAGGGGCTGTTCAAGAAGATCGGCCACGGTATTACCCAAGAATCTTACATCAAAGGCGGCCTCAATCACCTCGCCTAATTGTTCTCTTAGTTCATCTTTTTTTAAGTAGCCTCCGCTGTCATCTCTTGGAGCACTTTTGATAATTCGGTATACCTGATCCATCAATTCAACGCGATTGATATCCTGAAGTTTTCGTCGCATTGATTCAGCGGCTACCTGATACTCTGCAGTGTCGTTTATTCTCGCCGCCTGGTCGAGTGATTGAAGCACCAACTCAAATTGTGAAGCGGATGTCGCTGCCAACTTTTCCAGTGCCTCTTCGGCTTCTCT
>CAIQIE010000407.1 GCA_903871805.1 uncultured Planctomycetaceae bacterium
GCGACTCGCCGCCAGCCCCTTTTCTTTTCCGAAAGCTCCAGAAGATGGGTTCTGCATTCATGAACTGCGGAACGCATTCTTTGGCACACGTCGTGGTCGAACATTCCGCGCTGTTTTTTACGTGGATCAGGACACCGTGATTGTCACTCACCTCCGCGCACCGGACCAAAATCTGCTGTCCAGCCAGGACTTCACAGAGGGTGACTTGCTCTAATTTCGGGAACACCACATTTCAAGACTCCTCTCTGACAGGCTACGGAGACGGCAAGAGGATCGACGTCGGAGTTGATGTCACACAAACGCCGCTTTTTGACTCCGTGGCTCCCTGAGGAAAAACCATTCGCAGTTGGAAAGCCGTACACCCAGATTCCCGATAGTCCACGAATCGCAGGGCTGCTCCCTGAGCCAGTTGAGGGGCTCCGTCGCAGCTGTTTCGCCGGGTGGTTCCAGATGGCGATGAGCCGCGGGCAAGGTTTGGTGGTGGGCTGGCAGTATGGGGACGCGGAAGGGTGGACAGCAGGCCGCTCAGCCGTCGGCTGGGTTTGCGGCTCAGCAGGAGCTTCGCCCTCCCGGGGGTGGAAACATTGGAAATTCCGGTTTGCGGGGCGGGGATCGGCGATATGCAACGCCGGGGGGCAGAGGGGCCATAACGCTGGTTGAGTGCTGCGGCGGGAAGTCGCGGGCATGGGACAAGACGGTGCGGGTAGAAGTCATGACCTCCGGGAACTCGCAGTTCAAAAACCGCGCACTGGTTTCGACCACAGATCACACAGATTTCACGGATACAGGACTGTGCAAAATACACTATTTATCTGTGAAATCCGTGGTTAAAAAACGCGACAATGCCCGTTGACCCGACGACCGTCCGTCGCTGCTCGCGAATCCACAAGAGTGCGGAGTCGATGTCGGACTCTGCCCTATCCGTCAGCTGGACTTTGTAGCGAATCATCACTGTTAGAAATACCGTATTTTTTGGCCAGTGCCTGAAGAGCTTTGCGGGCTGGCTTGACCCTTCCTGCGGCAGAGTCGGCAAGGCCCTCACGGATCGCCTCGACTGTCTCGGCAAGATCGGCCTTTGCAGCCCGCTCCAGCAACCGCTGATACGCCACCGCATCCTGAACGACCACCTCAGCGCGACCATTCACAGTCAGCACAAGCGGAGTCCCCGTCTGGTGCAACTGCTGCAGGTAGTCGGCCGTGTTGCGTTTGAAGTTGGTGAGTGATTCAATTCCGTTCTCGAGATCCAGCATCAGAACACCTCTTTCGCTTCGCATCTTACGTTTTTGAGTGCTGCGAACCAGGGGGCCCGGCAGCAAGTTCTGAAAAGATGCGGTCGTCTTTGATTCGGCCAATTCAAATCCTTTGTGCTAAGACCGCGGCAGCCACCACCCCGCCACCGGTTCCACGCGAGACGGAGGTTGTGCTCAGCAGTTTGCTTCCCAGCAGAGCCTGCCTCCGCTTCTCCGAGCACCAGACAGAATGCCACAAAGGCGAGGGCTTAGCAAATTTTCGTGATGGGGGACGGGGGACGTGAATGGTTGTTTCTTTGAAATCCGTGCATTTGAGAGCTTTCCCGTTGACATGCACTCCGACTGGCGATTTTTCCTCAGATCTGACTCCTTTGCAGTTCACTTTCGTGTAAAATTGCATTATCGGGCATCATCACCACGAAAAGAGCTTTGTGCTCGGGATTGAATCGTGTCATTGTGAAAGGTTGCCGTTGCAGGACAAGGAGCAAACAATGTCGATATCCATCACACTCGACGAAGCCCAGGAAAAGCTGAAGGAACTTGTTCATCAGCTGGAACCAGGCGATGAAATCATCATTACAGAAAACCAGCACACCGTTGCAAAACTGACTTTAGAGCCAGCAAAACCGCGACTTCCACGCAAAGCCGGGAACTGCATCGGAATGATCGAAATCATCGCGGATGACAATGAGCACCTGGCGGACTTTAAGGAGTACATGTGATGCGAATCCTGCTGGATTCCCACACTTTTCTCTGGTTCGTTTTGCGCAAGCCACAGCTGAGCCGTTCAGCAGACTCGCTGATCTCTGATCCATCGAATATCGTACTGGTCAGCCCTGCAACCTGTTGGGAAATTGCGATCAAGGTCGGCAAAAACAAACTTGACCTGACGTCATCCTATGACGATTTCATGCGGCTGGGGATTGAAGGCAACGACTTTACGATTCTGCCCATCGAACCGAAGCACACGTCTCTGCTAACGACGATGATACAGCACCATAACGACCCGTTTGACAGGATGATCATCGCACAGGCGATGGCCGAGCAGGTTCCGGTCGTCGGTGTTGATTCTGCATTTGATGCCTA
>CAIQIE010000408.1 GCA_903871805.1 uncultured Planctomycetaceae bacterium
TCATCGCTGGCAGGGACGTGATTTTCGGCTGACGGATGTCGGCGGACAGGTGATTAGTTCATGGCTTGCCTGATACGGCATGGCGAGCCGTGTCGTTGAAACAAGTTGCCGGAAAAAGGGTCCCGGGATCACCGCAGTTCGCCTGCATAACGGAGATATCAAATGAACAGAGCGGCAGGCGTCAGCCTGTCGCTCTGTCTTGACCGATTGTCCTGCACACGGGTTTGCGAATTTGCCACTGGACTTAGTGTAGAGCCCACGGCACCGCTGCACAGTGGCAGGAAACGCCTTAGTTCAGCAGTGCTGCGAGTTGCTTGAGGGCCTGCTGAGCAAGTGCGGCGTCACCACCGGCAGCTTTCAGCAATTCTTTGGCGGCCTGCAACATGCCCATAGACACATCACCACCAACCACTGGGACCGCTCCGACAGAAAATGGTCGGGCACCGCGACCGATTGGCTGCCGTCCAATTGGACGCGGAGCTACCGTGCGGCTCAGACCGAGTTTGCGGCGAGCATTTGCGTAGGCAACCTGAACACTATTTTCATTAAATTTGAAGTTGGGGTACTTTTCCTTGAGTACTGCAATCACCTCAGGTCCGCGAATGGCGTTGTTGCCCTCGACAAGTTCCCGAATTTCTTTGGATACGTTCACACTATCTTTGCCTGCCGGAGCACGCTTTGCCATCTCTGATCCTCTTCGCTTTACTGAAAACTCGTTTCACTTTCTTCGATGATTTCCCACCATTATTCTGACATGCGTCAGCAGACGCTGATGAATCTCTGGTGGCAACCGTGACTGTCACAAAGTTAGTCTATCCAATGCGACAGTCAACCTGTTTACCACTCGAACATCTGACTTTCAACCTGACACGCAGATAAATTCAGTATTTCGCAAGTAATGTAAACGTTTATATCAGCCAACTCCTGCTAGAAAAGATACAGCCCAAACAGTTTTTCATCTGCTTTTTCATCTGCAGGGTAGTGATTTTACTCGGTTCGATTTTCGTGCTGCTGTAAGGGAACAATAGTTGGAGTGTCAGCAGAGGCCCTGTATCTGCAGCATAAAGCCCCTTATCCAGCAGTGGCACGGGAGATTCAGTTACCTCAGATCTGCGTCCGCCGTTTTCATGCCGACGAATTTTGAGGCTAATGGGATCGCCCGATAATTTGAGGCTATTGAGATTGCCCGATAAGCTGTCCGGGACGTCTGTTTTTTCGCGCCCAAAAACATTGGTTGCCCGCTGTTTTCAATCGGCACTCGGCGGTATCTGAGTTCTACTGATCGTGCGTACCGTGTTCAAAATCCGGTTCATCATTGTTTATCAGCGGTGTGCTTTACAAGTCGTCTGAGCGATCGTGAATCGTGAATGATCGCCGCTGAAAATGCTAAAGCACTGGTTTGCCACGGTATTTGGCTCTGGGCAACAGCGTGCTGCAGTGCTGCTGCCGTCAGGCAGATGGCTGAAAAGCAGTCAACAGAATTGATTACAGAGGCACTGGTTAGTTCCCGATCATACCTTTGGCCGCGTATACGCTTCGTTCCATATTGTACGACCAGATTTTTCTGGTGTGGTGCATACAAATCGTCAGGGAGCTTATTTTCGCAGGGGCATTACCCGAAGAATATTCTCCACCGGAAATCCGGCGCGAATTTATTCCGGGGGTACGTGGGGGGGGCTCGTGGCTCTGTTTGTGGCGCTCGGTCCGACGGGACTGGCGGCAGTCACATTACCGGTCGATGCTGATTGGTTCCACTTCGTCCGCTGTGACCTCGGAATTTTGGGTCCGCGGCCTTGAATCGCAGTCAAAAATGCGTTTTTGTAAGATTCCCTGTGTTGGCCCTGAAGCCGCAGATAAACGCCAGACATCACGGATGCAGCTTTGTTATCCGTTGTTATCGGTGTTCAACATATCGGTGTTCAACATCATTGATCAGTGTCTGTGAGCGGCCCGTAATTTTCGGAAGCGAAATGGCATGCGATGGTCTGTCAGCGGCGCTCAGGTCATGTTGCTCCTGAGATTTCTCACAGCCAGCGACAGCAGGGACGAACTCCGGAAGTAATCGCTGAGCCCCCATGGTCGCCGAAATTGACTCTGTGAGGTCCGATAGCACTCAGTTTGCGAGATGCAATTTTTGGCAGTGTCTGCCGCGACAGGCTGCGATCGCGTCGTATGGTCGCTCACTTTGTTTTGTCGGAAGACACAGTTCTTAGACGGCGAGATTTCTGATTACGAAGGCGTCTGCACTCCCGTCGTAGTTCTTCCAGTTTTACATCGCCGGGCATCTGGTCATAGCACCATGCAAACAGCCGTTCGGCTTCATCATACTGGTGCAGTTTCAGCTTTAGCAGGCCCAGAGCGCGACGGGGGGCTTCGGCAGCAGGGTCACATTGAATAGCACGAATCAGAAGTTTCTCGCTCTGCTCATTCAGCTCCAGCGAATCTGCCACGCGATTGGCCTGCATCAATACATTCAGAAATTTCTCATATCCCCGAGTGGCCACTTCGCTCTCTGTCAGATCGTCGAGGAATCCTGTCTTTTCCAACACCACATACATGAGTCGTTCGAGATCACTGCGTCGGTTCCAGGTGGAGTAAACGCTGAAGACGTCTTCCATTTCTGAAATATCGGGATTGAAGTTCGTGAGAATGGATTCTACGGAAAATTTGCCGGCCAGAACTCTGCACATCTGCAGACGCATGGCTTTGGTGGAATGGAATACAGCATTCCACTGGACCAGAGCTTCCTTTGATCGACCACCAAGAAACAATGCCTGACCGACGGCAAATCGTATTGACGGATTGAATTTCCCAAGGCGCATGGTCTGTGCCATGATTCTGGACTGGGACTGATCGGCTGGATCCCGGATGAAATTGGTGGAGATCAGCAGTTTCCAGGCATCTGCCTGAAGGGGGCAGAGGGTCAGCGTTTTGCGGCACATCGTGTCGGCCATAACGATCAGACGAATCGTATTCCCAAATGCCCGATCCAGAAACTCGTGCATCGCTTCCGTGGATTCAAAGGAGGAGGACATGACCGCATCACGTATCTGAACCAGTGGCAGGGGGTTCTCGCTTTTTGCCTGCAGAAGTTCGAAGAGTTCCAGGCTTCGCCTCGCCAGATGCAACGATACCTCCGGATGATCATTTCGCTCCCGATAGGCTCGCAACAGCAGTGCCACCTGAGTTTTCAGAGACTCGATACGTCGTTCTGAGAGACTTTCCGCTGACGAATCGTTGCTGGTCAGGTATCGGGCTGTTTCGTCGGGAAATTCCGAGTCTGGCGTTGTCTGCGTGTCGGAATTTTCCGACGTTCCCCGAGCCGTAGTGTCTTCTGCGGCTGCGGTTTTCATTGAAAACGCCGCTTGTTGCTGGCCATCGTTTGTTTTCTGAAAGCGATCTTCTGCGGATTGCTTCGGTTCCGAATCCGTAAGTCCCGCGGTTTCAGCGGACAATTCTGCACGAGCGTCAAATGCGGCAATCAGGTATTGAAACCAGTATCGTTCGCCGGTGACTCGCCTGCCCAACTCTGGCTGGACCATCACGAGCAAGGCGAAACATCCCAGCCCGGCGGTAAGCCAGGCTGCCCGCGGAACGGGCAGGCCCGCTTCCGGATTGAAGCCACCGCAGAGACGCAGTCCGGCGATAATCAGCGTGACTGTGGTGACGACGACTGCGGGCACATACCAGATAAAGTCGGCTGCTGCATGACACATACCTCCGACGACCGAAGCCAGAATCGCAGCAACGGCAGCGACTCGCCCGGCATCCTGACCTTTCAGCAGGTAGTGGATCAGGCGTCCAGCGGCAAAGAGTAGTCCCACGGCCAGCAGTGCGAGTCCAGCGATTCCGGCTTCCAGTGCCAGGTGGATATAAGAACATTCCGCATGAGAAAATGTGAACGAACTGAATTCCGCAAGATCTTCCATGTACACGGGGTAGACAAAACGGTGACTACCGATGCCTGTGCCAAGTATGGGAAATTCCTGAATCGCTTTCAAATCTGCTTTCCAGATCGCCCTGCGGGCGTTCATCTGATCAATGCGGTCAGCATCCAGTGAGGCAAGCTGCGAAACCCGCGTTTCCACCTGCTGCTCGCCAAACAGCATTACGCCCCCAATCGCTAATGCGCCAAGGAGCACCATAGCGAGTGCCAGCGAAGAGGCGACTTTTCCGCTTTTCCACATTCCTGCAAAGACAAGGCAGCATGCGATCCCCGATGAAACCATTCCACCGCGTGACAGCGACAGCATCACAGAAATCAGCACGCCCGCTGTCCCGGAAATCAGCAGCAGCAAAACAGGATCAACCAGCGTATCCATCTGCGAATGGTTCCCTCGAGCGGGGCCCAAACCTTTCCGCTGCATCACGGCGGAATTGTCGCGCTGTTGTCGACCGGCAAGTGCCCACCAAAGCAATGGTGCGGTGGACAGTGACAGAAACTGAGCGAAGTGATTGCGGTTGGTAAAAGCGCCCTTCAGGATTTCCCGAGTCCCCGTGTAGGGATGGCGATAAAACCAGAAAAAATAGTCGTTGGAAGTAATCAGCTGAAGTACGGCAAAGCCAGCCATCAGCATTCCGGAAACCGCGATCAGCTTCAGAATGCGGTGACAGTCCTGCTCGGACGCCATCCGTTGTGCCATCACAAGCCCGATCATCCCATACGCAAGCAGAATCAGAAACGCATGACGAGTTTCATTCGGTGTGAAACTGACCGTCGACCACGTTTTTCCTGATTCCGCTTCTGCAGATGACATTTCCCCCCAGACCGGAATCAGTCGCTGATACTGATCCGACAGCCGATTCAGGACATCCGGCTGCAAGTCCCGCGTCTGAAACCAGACCAGTAATAGTCCGGCAATCAGCAGGGGTTCAAGGGCCAGCAGTCGGATGCGGCCGCCTTCCACAAACCGATGAAGGCACCAGACACCGCCCAGGGCAAAGGCGACCGAGACCAGCAGCCGATGCCCCCATGCTTCGCGACCGCCCATGACAAATGGAAACACTATCAGCAGAAAGGCAATCAGGCAGTCTGTCACCAGCAGCAGACGCGGACGATCAAACCAGCCCTTCAGTGACGCAGTCACCGACGCTCTGGGTTTGCCGAACGTTGTCTGACTTCCTGCAGATCGCTTTGTCATAGACATAGAACAAACCGTTTCCTGGACCACTCTTGTGTCAGAAGCACACAACCTGTCAGAGCTTTAGTTTGGACAGGAGAAATTCCTGAGACACCGAATCAGAGTCTCCAGACGGATTTGCATTCCTTCCAGTGACACAACTTTATTCAGAGTTCCTGCAATTAAGCTGCCCGCGATGTTTCCTGATTTCCGGTGGCCCGGGGCTCGCCAACCGAAATCGAATACAGACCACGTGCTACTGACTGCTCTGCGGGTTCTTCATTTTCATGATCATGTCCATATCCGTAACCATAGCCATAACCATAGCCGTATCCGTAGCCATAACCACCGGCCTCTGATGTGCTCAGATGATTCACAACGACCCCCAGAAGCGAACACCCCAGACTCCTGAGAGTCTCGGCTGCCCGAATCACCATGCGCCGACGGTCCTTGTCCGGACGAACCACCAGAATAACGGCATCCACCAGACGACCAACAATCGCCGGATCACTGACGGCAAGGACCGGCGGTGCATCGATGACAATCTGGTCATACTTGGTTTCAGCCCACGACAACAGGCTGGCAAAACGTTCTGATGCCAGTAACTCTGCCGGATTCATAGGGCGGGGGCCGCAGGAGATGACATCGAGGCCGTTCACGATCGTGGAACGAAGGTTCGCGGTGATTGCCGTCTCCAGATCGTCCGTACTGCGAAGCAGCCTCGAAAGTCCCACATCGTCCCTGAGTCCCAGCAGCGTTGACAGTCCGGGACGCCGCATATCCGCATCAATGACAAGAGTGCGTTTGCCGGATTGAGCAAAAGCAACGCAGAGATTTGACGAAACAGTCGTCTTGCCGTCTCCCGGTTCCGTGCTGGTGATCACCAGCCGATTGGTGTCCTGAGGAGAAAAGTCGACACTGGTTCGCAAGGCTCTGAAGGCTTCCACTTCCCGGGAATGCGGCTTTATATGACACATCACCGCATCAAATCCCTCACCCTGCAGTTCGCTCATCCGGGGAATCATCGAGAGTACCTGTGTCTCCAGGTGCAACTTCAACTCCTCGGGTGTACGGAACCGATCATCCATGATGTCCATTACCCAGATGATCGCCAGTCCCATGGTGGTTCCCAGAATCAGCGTGAGCATTGCGGTAATGGCCAGCCGCGGGGCAATGGGACGCAGCGGCACAGTCGGACGACTGGCGATTTTTGTGCTTAGAAACGTGTCCTTGTTCAGGCCAATCCCGTCCGCCTGAGCCTGCAGCGATGCCTGCTGCGTATAAAGCTGCTCGATCTTGCGGTCCAGGTCATCGATCTGAGTCAGTGTCTGGGAAATGCGCTGTGCTTTCTCCTGCTCGGCATTCAGACGTTCCAGTATCGATCGCTCATTCTGCTCATACTTCTGGACCTGCTGGCCGATGTACTGAATCAGTCGAGGTCCGAGGACCTTTTGAGTCAGTTCTTCTGTTTTCAGACGCTGTGCTTCGGGAAACTGCTGCAGATACTTTTCCTTGACAGCAATCTCCGCCTCCATCGACCGAATCCTCGGATGACGGGTGCCGTACTTCTGTTTGGCTTCATTCAACTGAGACTGCAGGTTCAGAATCTCCTGCATGATCCGCTGAACGTGATAGCTGTCCTGACTTCCCAGGCCCATTGACTGCTCGATCAGCTGCCTTCCCGCGGTATCCAGAGCCTCGATGGCAAACTGCAGAATGTCTTCGCCCCCCGCAATCGCTCGCTGAAGTTCAGCCGACGTCGTGCGTGCCTGTTCTGTGTTCTTGCGAGCGGCGGAATAGTCCGAAGTAAGCAGCTCAATGTTTTTCGAGATCACATTCAAACTATTGTTCTGGCGATCCCCGGTATCCACCAGTTCCGGTGCCGATGCTTTCAGAGTCAGCCGCTGATCTGCCAGTTCCTGCAATTCCACTTCAATGGAATCAAGACGATTCTGAAGCGTCTTCAGACCCTGTTCAGAAAGCCCGCGATTGGTCTCATTCAGAAACTGTTCATATCCAGCCAGCATGGCCGTCAGCATTGCTGCGGCGGCTCGCGGATCCCGTGATCGATAACTGATGTCCAGAACGTTGGTGCTGAAAGCAGAAGAAACATTCAGTCCGTCACGAACGCCCCGAACCCACGCTGTCTGCGGATAACCACTCAGGTCCACCTTCCGATATTTTTCAGGAAGGATCTGCAACGCGCGGGTGATGACTTCTTCTTCAGACATCAGGGCGATGAATGTCGGCATATCACTGTTCGGACTGGCACTGCCGGCTGAGGCGTCCTGCGTGACTCCGGCCCCCTTCCGCACGATGTACAGGGATGCCGTGGATTCGTAGATTCGCTCTGCCGTGATGTAATAGGAAACTCCCAGAATCGTCGAAATGACCATGGAGGCCACCAGAATGCCGCTGCGCAGTTTGACGGTGCGCAGAAAACGGAAAATCAGATGCAGCGTGGTTGCCGCTGCATTCTGACTGTCCTGCATTCCCGCCAAAATCCTGTCCGGCTCTGACATCTTTCGGCCTCCCTGCCGACGATTCCTGCCGGCTGCCTTCGAGCGACACTTCGTGACACTCTCGCAGCCATGACCTGGCAGAGACAATGCTCCCCTGTCCCTGCCCAAAAACTCTGAAACTCAACTCAACTTAACAGTCGACTGCCCTGCTCATTCGGGACACTCCTGCGGCAATCGCAGGCTTGTCTTGCAATGCTACAGACTTCTTCACAGACACTAGAACAATGTTGTTGATCCCGTAACACCAAAACGAATGATATTCAAGGCGTCCATGAAGACCGTTCCCGGAGTGTGCTCCACTGAAACCACATCGCCCGGCCCCAGCCGTATGTTCGCGTCCGAACTTCGCTTCGCACGACGATAACTGATCTGGATCAGCAGAGGTTCCTGCTTCCCTGGCTCCTGTCGAATCACAAAAATCTTGTCCGCCAGCTGGTTCGACATACCGCCCGCCAGCGAAATGGCATCCAGCAGTCGCAGATCCTTGCCAATCGGAACATCATATCGATTAGGAGTCTTGACCAGCCCCTGCACAAAAATCGGCGCCGGATCACGCTGCTCCACCATCACAATTCCGCCATCAGGCACAAGGTAGCGACCCTCACCCGACTTCGCGGCGTCAATCAGGTCAATCCGATACGAGGTGACGAGGCCTGTTTCTTCCTTTGTCGCACTGACATTGGTCGCAGGAATTTCGGCGTCTCCCACAAAATCAGACTCCGGTGACCGCAATCGCCCCGAGGGATCACGAACTTCAATATACTGCCCCGCGTTTTCCTTAAGACCACCCGCTGCGGCCAGTGCCGAGACCACGTCGCTTGTATTCGGCGGCAGCTCATAGGTCCCCTGATTCTTCACCGCGCCCAGAACCTGAACCCTGTTCTTTTTCTGAAAGGTAATGCTCACTGTCACCGTCGGATTGCGGTACAGATCCTGTCTCACCGCCTCTGCTCGGATCAGCGCCTCTGCGGCCTGCGCTTCCACACCGGCAACATTCACCAATCCAATGTCCGGCAAATTGATCGTGCCATCCTGCTGCACACGGGCTGCTGTCGTTGACTGATCCGATTCGTTAAGTCCCGCGGCAAGCTGAATCTCCAGCACATCGCCAACACCAATCATCTGACTGCTGCCCGTTGCTCCGGACAGCCTTGACAAGTCCACTTCCTGAGGATTTGCCTGACGCTGAAATCGAAACCGATCCGGAAGCCGACGACCAAACGCACTGTCTTCTGCATAGTAGTGATTGGCCTCCTGACATCCCGAAAAAACACTCAAAATCAGGAAGACAATCATCACCCACGGCCGTGGCCTGCTGAACCCAGCGAACATTCCAGACGCGCGAAGTCCCTTCGCAGACTCGGTTTCCCGAACCGCGGCAGGATTCTTCACATCTTGCGCACTGATGTTCAACATAGGAATTTACAACCGTGTTCAATTACCCATTAAAAACCACAACTCCGCGATCCGTCGAACGCCGCTCTGATGACTGAACCACAACTCCCACGGGCTTCCCCCTGTTCAGGCAGGTTTCAGCCGTTCCAAATCTGTTCCGGCAATAGTTGCAGGACAATTGCAGAATGTTCTACGTCATTTCCCTGAAATGGGTCAATATGAAACTGAAACCGCATTAATTTCCGTAAATCATTGTGCCAAAGAGACTTATAACTTCTGAAATGGCCTCCATGCCGTACCTGCTGTCGGAATTCAGACAGATATCGGCCGCAAAAGTGCATAAAATGGGGCGAATACAGAAAGCAGGGGCGCAGGGATAACGCCCGTTCGTTCAATGGGCAGCTCTGGCTTTTATTTTTTGACCAGTGACTGTGCTGACGACTTGCAGGTCAGAAAAGAGGCAGGAGATTCCAGATGGCTGGGAAGTACCCTGTTCCGATCATCCGAACTTTTTAGGAGGCGCGTAGCACACCAGTCAACTCGCAAATTACTGCGCGAGGGGAGACCTTCGGCGAAGGATTCGAGACTTGTGCCGAAACGTGCACCATGGGACAATTCACGGTACTTCTCAGAATCTGGCGGCTTTCGGGCTGTTTTTTCCACCCTTCGCTTCAGGAATGTACCGCGTGACGACTCTGGCCCCCATGCTGCTGCTGCATGCATCTGACAATGTTGCCGTGGCAAGACGCCCTTTGCAGCCCGGTGAGACGCTGTCCGTTGCTGGTTTTCAAATCACAATTTCTGAGCCCATACCGGCAAATCATAAGGTCGCTGTCGCGGCAATCCCCGCCGGAAAAACCATTCGCAAGTTCGGACAGCCGATCGGTTCTGCGTCCCAGCCTGTTGCTCCCGGACAGTGGGTTCACACGCACAATGTCAGTATCGAACGTGAAAGATCCGGTTACGAATTCAGCACGGACATAATCGAGTTCCCAAAACCTGCTCCCAGGACATTTATGGGGTATCGTCGCAAAGACGGTCGGGTGGGAACCCGCAATTACATCGCGGTGATCAGTACCGTCAACTGCTCGGCCACAACCTCACGCTATGTGGCTCAGGAACTGGCACGAACAGACCTAAGTCGCTATCCGAATATCGATGGTGTGATTCCTGTGGTTCATAAAAGTGGGTGCGCGTTTGCGTACAACAGCGAAGACCACCTGCTGCTGAATCGGACTCTGGCGGGTTTTGCTCGCCATCCAAATATCGCTGCCTGCCTGGTGCTGGGACTGGGCTGCGAAACAGCTCAGGCCAGTCATCTGCAGCAGACACAGGGACTGGTTCAGCTGGGAGGGTCCGCAGCCGGTGGACAGCACGATCTTCCCATGATGCTGAATATTCAGGAAGTCGGGGGCGTTCGAAAAACGGTGGATCGAGCTGTCGGTGTGCTTCGCGAATTGCTGGCAGGAGCTAACGACGTCCGACGGGAACCAATTCCACTGTCGGAACTGATTCTTGGACTTCAGTGCGGCGGCAGTGATGGTGCCAGCGGCATTACCGCAAACCCCGCTCTCGGTTATGCCAGCGATCTGCTTGTCGCGCACGGAGGTGGCTCAGTACTGGCAGAAACACCGGAAGTCTACGGCGCTGAACAGCTGCTGACGCGACGGTCAGTGTCTCGTGAAGTCGGTGAAAAACTGCTCGAACGAATTCGCTGGTGGGAAGATTACGCGCGCAAAAACAATGCCTCAATCGACAACAACCCGTCGTATGGCAACAAGCAGGGAGGACTGACAACCATCATCGAGAAATCTCTCGGTGCGGTGGCGAAAGGTGGAACTGCACCACTGGCGGACGTCTTCCAGTTTGCCGAGCCGATCACACGAAAAGGCTTCACGTTTATGGATACTCCTGGCTATGACCCCATTTCCGTGACCGGACTTGTGGCCGGTGGATGCCAGATCGTCGTGTTCACAACAGGTCGTGGAAGCTGCTTTGGATGCAAACCAGCGCCAACTATTAAACTGGCAACGAACACGCCCCTGTTCAATAAAATGCGTGAAGACATGGACCTGAATGCCGGGACCATCCTTGACGGTGCCACCATCGAAAGTGTCGGTCAGGAAATCTTCGAAAAGATCATCTCTGTCGCCAGCGGCGAACATACCCTCAGCGAACAGCAGGGCATCGGGGATGAAGAGTTCTGTCCGTGGATGCCCGGCCCGATTTTCTAATCCAGGTCTGATTCTCTTTGTGCATTCTGCCTTCTGCATTCTCCCACGTTGGTCGCTCTGCAATCCACCTTCCAACGCACAATGTTCTTTGCCTGAATAATGGAAGCCCGTTGTTCCTGTCGTGATTTTATCATCCCAATTTTTTGAGGGGCTGTTATGCGGTTGCGCTGTTTTGATATGTTTGTGTGGCTGGCACTGGCCGTTTCTGTAAACGCTCAGGACAAAATCCCGGGGATTGGTCCGGCTGGCGATGTGCAGAGGCTGCAGACGGGTTTTGAATTCACCGAAGGGCCAGCGGTTGATGCCACCGGGACTCTTTACTTCACGGATATCCCCAAAAATCGCATTCACAAACTGGACTCGGCAGGGGTCCTGTCCGTCTTTGTCGAACCATCGGGGCACTGCAATGGCCTGATGGTCGTGGGGGACCGCCTGCTGGCCTGCGAAATGGATGGTCGACTGAAGCAGTTCCGACTCAGCGATGCCCAGGAAACAATTCTGGCAGATCAATTCGAAGGGAAGCGTTTCAATGCTCCTAATGATCTGGTGATTGACCAGCACGGTGGTATCTACTTCACAGACCCGCGTTTCCGTGCTCCTGATCCATGGCCTCAGGGAAAGGAAGCGGTTTACTACCGAGCTGCCGACGGCGTGGTTTCAAGGCTGATCGAGGATCGCAAAGCCCCCAATGGGATCATTCTCTCGCCGGATGAAAAGACGCTCTATGTGATCCCCAGTATGGAAAAGGAAATGTGGGCCTACACTGTGGAAGGTCCGGGGAAAATTGGAGCAGGCAGGCTGCTGTGCGAGCTGAAGCAGAGACCTGGAGAATCGAATGGTGGGGGTGATGGTCTGACCATCGACACCAAAGGGAATCTGTATATCACGTCCGGTTCAGGCATTCAGGTCGTGACTCCCGAAGGAAAGATTCTGGGTGTCATCGCGTTTCCTGAACAACCAGCCAATGTCACATTCGGTGGTCCCGATCGAAAACTACTGATTGTCACGGCTCGCAAGTCGGTGTACGCCGTGGCGATGGAATCTACGGGATATGTGTTCCCAGGGCCACCTGCGCCGCCTGCCGAAGTACCAAAGGCCGCAACACCTGATCCAGCAACGGACAAGTAAATCTCCGGGTATCGGGTATCGGGTATCGGGTATCGGGTATCGGGTATCGGGTATCGGGTATCGGGTATCGGGTATCGGGTATCGGGGAATGTGCAAAACGCTGAACGGCGGGGGAAAGGTGATTTCCCCCGCCGTTTATTTTTGTATCGGACCGGTTCTGGCATCTGTCAGTAAAATGCCGTGGCCAGTCTGCGGCGGTATTCTGAAGCGAGTTTGGATTTGGCTCCCATGACCGTCAGCAACTGCACCATGACTTCCTTGGCCTTCAGGCCCACTCCCCCACGATCCTGTCGCACGATGTCCAGCAACAGCTCACAGGCCTCTTCAAAGCGGCTGTCTGCACCAACAGCCTCGGCCAGCAATAATCGCAGATTCAGGTCGGCTGGATTTGCTTCCAGTGCCCGGCGAGCCTCTGCAACTCCCCCGGACTCCTCGACCTGACTTCGCACTTCCAATTGCGACTTCAGAAGTTCTGCTTCCGGCTCCAGATAGCCCCGCTTCTCAAGCTCGTCAATAATCTCTCGCGCCTCGAGATCGCGGTTCAGCTCGATCAGCACCCTCGCATGGGCAATCCGAAATTCCGCCGCATCCGGCTCCAGCTCAGCAGCCTTGCGATAACAGACTTCAGCTTCGGCCAATTGACCGTCCGCCTCATGCTGTTGCGCTTTCTCCCACGCTTCCATGGCAGGAGATGGAAGCAGCCCCGCCAACCACTCTCTCAGCTCTGCTTCCTGCTTCAGCCCCGCAAAGTGACTCACAGGCTGCCCCTGAACCATCCCCACCACAAAGGGGATCGACTGGACTCCAAAGGCCCCCGCGATTTCAGGCAATGCGTCCACGTTGACTTTCACAAGGCAGAACGCGCCATTCATTTCCTTTGCAAGCTTTTCCAGCAGGGGCATCAGCTGCCGACAGGGCCCACACCACTCGGCCCAGAAATCCACGACCACGGGACGTTCCATGGATTGCTGAATCACGTCCTGGCGAAAGGTGTCCATGGTCGTGTTGATAATGATTTGCGGGGCGGCTTCACTCATCGCACTTCGATTCTGAAAACGGATGTGTCGGGGGTCGGGTTTCAGGTTTCAGGTTTCAGGTTTCAGGTTTCAGGTTTCAGGTTTCAGGTTTCAGGTTTCAGGGGTCAGGGGTCAGGGGTCAGGGGTCAGGGGCAACCAGTAGTCGGCCCACTGTCCAAAATTTTCTTCCACGCTGATTCTCAGCCGCCTCAGTCCCGTTGCGGCCGATAGATTCAGACGAGAGCTTAACGTTTCCGCCATCCAGCGTGAAATCAGTTCCGCAGTCGTGTTTTCTATGGGAAGAATCAGGCAATCCTCCTGCGGAAAAACCCATCTCCGCTTTTCGAAAACTGCAGTCACCTCTGCTTCATCCGCGGAAACAGTGACCAGGATCTGACGATGCCGATCAGGCAGCAAAACCCGATGGTCCAGTTCATGCACCAGCGCCTGCAGCCCGTCGCGTAACGCGATAAAGTCAAAGACGTAGAAATTCTCGTCCAGGTCCCCCTCGATCGCCGCTTCCACTCGCCAGTTGTGGCCATGCAGTCGCTCACAGATGGTACCATTGAATGTAATAAAATGCGCGGCGCTGAAGACCAGTGTGTCTTTCATGACCCGAACGCCAAAACTACCCGATGCCCTGTGATCCATTTCTCCCCTCGACTTCCGATCAGCCCCCGTGACTTCAATCCAGGCATTTGTTCCCGGTACTCAATCCCGGAGACTCACATTCGCACTCGTGGATACCAACAAAAAAGGGCCAGTCTGACATTCAGACCGGCCCCACCACGGTATTCAGTCAACATGCATCACAGTCATCTTAGCGAACTCGGCCCACTGGTTCCTGCACTGCCGGTTCTGCGTCGCCCTGTTCTCGCACCCGTGCTTCTGCTGATGTCAGCAAAAGCTGACCCTGTGCGATGTGAGCCGGCTGGAAGAAGTTCCGGTAGCCCTGAATTCCACGCACATTCTTGTGGGCCAACTGTTCCCAGGACATGTTGTCCGTACGCGTCCAGATGGCGGCCTGAGCCGACTGCTGATCGACACGGCCAGAACCAACCATACGAATCAACTCCGCCAGAATCGGGTCGTTCGTGTATTCACTCACTCGAACAATTCTGTATTCCACTCGGGGATTGGGTTCCGCTTTGCCATGATTCAGGCAGGCAGACACAAATGGCACCTTCAGCGTACGCTCTGGCGGAATCGAGAACATACCTCCACCGCCCATGCCGCCCATACCTCCACCACCCATGCCGCCCATGCCTCCGCCGCCCATACCACCCATACCGCCGCCGCCCATGCCGCCACCCATGCTCTGGTTGCCGCCGCCCATACCACCACCACCCATGCCTCCCATACCTCCGCCGCCCATGCCTCCCATGCCGCCGCCACCCATCCCGCCCATTCCACCGCCGGCCATGCCAAGCTGTTTCAGGACCTGGACTGCGACGAACGAATCCGGAAGAGCCACATTCAGAGTCTGGTCTGTGGTGTTGGAAATAAAGACAAAGCCACCCTTCGAGTCGTTCGCGACCAGTTTGGACTCAAGGCGACCTTCTTCCACAGCATCGAACAAATCCACCTTTTCAGCAGATGCGTCAAAACGAGGATTCAGGACAATCGGACGACGGTTGGCTTTTGAACCGGGATCCGCGAGACACTCCGTGGCACTGGAGAGAATCACTCCTGCCAGTGCGAATACACTCAACGACAGACAAAACGCCGACCGGGGTGCAATCATAGAAAAACTCCTTGTGCCCACACTGGAACCCGAATTCAGCGGTCCACATCGATCGCTGAAAAACCCTGTCCAGCGAGAAACGGCAGATTCGGAGAAACGTACGTATAGTTTATCGAGGATTTTCGGCAGTTCACAACAAAAAACCTCGACGACTGGCAGCAACGGTCAATTTCATGCTGCGAATACGCGGAAGACGTAATCACGGCGAACCTGTCGGAATCTAACCGTCCCGTCTGTTCGACCGAATGTCCGAAAACTGCCGTTCGTGCGGATTACACGATGTTTTGCTGTGAAATGGCTGGTCACGGGATGAGGAACTTGCAGGTTCGCGAACCAGGGGAGCAGTGCAAGCCTGAGGAGCGACCCAAACTCTGCCGCACTCCCGACACGTCAGGTTCGCACCCCGGTGCTGCCTTGTTTTAGATGCCAGTTCGCGCCCCGCCGGCATTTTCCGGATTCATATCGAGTCCGTGTTTCAGCATCCCGGCAGGCGTATTTGCGGCAAGGTCCCGGATCATTTCGTGGACGGATTCTGCCACGGCTTCTCGCCAGCGCCCTTCCCCAAACGTCGAGGCATAGGGTTCCCGACGCCACGCGAAATTGATCCCGCGGGAGCTGTTGACGACGGCTCCCAGACCGTTTTCGTGAAACGCAGCCGCGGCGTCGGCCGAGGTGCCTCCCTGTGTTCCATAGCCCGGAACCAGCAACGGAACGCTGGGCATGACTTCCCGGAGCTGTCGGAGTTGCTGCGGCCAGGTGGCGCCCACAACAGCCCCCACACAGCCGTAAAGGTCCCCATCGATACGCGTCCCGTCACTGAGGCGACCAACGGCCTGAGCGACCGTTTCGTACATGGGCCGTCCCTCCGAGACGCGATCCTGAAACTCCGCCGCACCCTTGTTGCTGGTCCGCACAAGGACATACAGCCCCGCCCC
Organism: uncultured Planctomycetaceae bacterium; assembly: GCA_903871805.1. Classification (GTDB taxonomy): domain Bacteria; phylum Planctomycetota; class Planctomycetia; order Planctomycetales; family Planctomycetaceae; genus SXXK01. The sequence goes on from CAIQIE010000408.1 coordinate 16,095, forward strand.
GCGTTTTGCCGCAATGTTCACGAACGGTTCAAGGGAATCGGTTCCGAGATAGGGATTGATGGTCAGCGCGTCGGCCGGCCATGCCGCAGCATCCGGATCTTCGCCAGCCAGCCAGCCCTCGGCGTAGGCTTCGGCAGTCGTGCCAATGTCTCCTCGTTTGGCATCCGCAATGACGATCAGGCCGAGTTTTCTGGCATAGGTCATGACGGCGTGCAGTGCCTGCAGGCCGGGAATCCCATGCTGCTCGAAAAACGCGACCTGCGGTTTCACGGCAGCCACGTGCGGTGCGACGATGTCCAGAAGTTCACAGCTGAATCGCTCGTACCCGCGCGCGATCCGGGAATGCAAACATCCCCCAGCTGTCTCCGCCGCACTCTGAATCTCACGAGGCAGCCAGTCCCAGCGAGGATCGATGCCGACAAGCGCCGGAGTTTTGCGGTTGATGATCTGCTGGTGCAGACGAGTCGTGTAATTCGCCATGAACGGTGCCCTGAGTATCCTGCATTGATCGGATCAACCCGGATTTGAATCGAAACGGGGGATCCGAATCTTCCCGCAGAATATGGGGCCCGAATTGATTGTCAATCCAGCACTAACAGGGAATACATCACTAAGGGAACCCTGGGACTGCCGCGGATCGCACGGGAAACCCCGGCCGCAGGCTTCCAGAAGTCTCAATCAAAGTGCCTCACCAATTTCAGGGCACTTTGGAACCTTCGTGGGCAATGACTTTACCTTCACTGGGCCTGACATCCATGAATGAAGAGACCCGCTGGAGAAAAAAACCGCCTGGCAAGCCGGGTGATAGTGAGTACCAGGACCCTGACCAGCCATGACGGTAAATCCCGAACCAGAATTTCAAATCGCGAGATTTTCTGCGTGAAAAGACAGATGGAGTGGGAGAAGTACAACAGTACATGCGGAAGCGTTTTTTGGATGCTATGCAGCGAAAAAACGCCCCGGACCAAAAACCGTTGACACCGCCAGTTGTCAGGACCTTGAAACCGAGGTGAACCAAACCCCATCAAACTGGACGCCGGAAATGTCCTGAAAGCCCCCTCTGGCCACGTGGTGCAGTGCCTTGTGTCAATCACATTGCCCGAAAAGATTTTTTTTGCATTCAATAAAATCTCAGGCGTGCAAAGGGAATGCATCAAAAACAAAGATCTGCGTCTTTTTTTACTTTCAGACGGCCGCAATGCATCGAAAGGCAAACTCTAAATACGCGGCAGAGGGTAGTCTGGTTCGCCTTTAGTGCAATATCGCCTACCCAAGTCATTGACAGAAAAGTACGAAAGGACAGATTTTTTGACGAAACAACACGCTGGCGACGTTGCGCACCGTTTGTGCTTCACGAAAAATACGGGAAAACCCGCAGCAGTTTGCTGATTGGGCCCCGTTGAAAAAGTGTTCGTCGTCCTCGCGCAGGCGGGGATGAAGCGGGGGCAGCAGTGGATCCTGGCCTGCGCGGAACGCATCTCAAGCCCTGGCACTGGACACAGACGCCTTCAGGAGCATGACGCCAATCACGCTGCTCATTGATTTTGGTGAAAAGCAATCCCCGAGAGCCGGTTCGATGCCCGCAACGCAAAAAAAGCAGTTGCAGGGTCAGCTGGTCAGCGAAGACTGCGTGGGGCGATTGCCTGAGGGGATTACTCGGCCTTTGGCTCTGTCATGGTTGCGGAGTCCGCGGAATCATGGGACTCGCCATGTTCATGAGCATCTGCGGCAGGAGCTGAGTGTTTCGCTTGAGCTTCACGGATACTGGACCACGTCCACCAGCTGGCGATGGACATCGCAATGACGGTGTACAGAAACAGTGCTGCCAGCATTTTACCGATATCGCCGCCCGCCTTAACGTCATCTGAACCAAATTGTTCGACTTCGACCGCAGTGAACAGCGACGCGTCTGAGGCAGCGGAAGCGGTTTCATGGGAAGCGTGGTCGGACATGGAGTTCACTCTCTTCACTGACAGCCTGAATAGGAAGCACCGGACGAAATAAGCACCGCGTTGTTACTGTATCGAACGCAAACTCGCTGTTCAAATCAAATTCGGGTGCCCAGTAGCCCGGAAAGACGCAAATCCGGACCGAGCCGGAGCAATTTTCGGCAGCATAGCCCGACCGCGTTGAAAAAAACTGATTTCAGTAGGATGCCACTGCATTTTCCACAAAACAACAGGGAAAGCATGCAGATAAATCGGCAAATGCCGCCTTCATCCGAACTGCAGGGATGTGAAACCAACTGGAGACTGGAAAAAAACGAGCACGCCATTGCATGTTTCGTCGTGATTGTAAGTGGATTTCCAGAGCCGCGTTGGCGGGCTGCCACAGACCGGCCTGTCATACCAGCGAATTCCTTTCGGGAAACAATGAACAACTTCGTCACTCTTCATTTTGTCTTAACGATTGATCTCAGAATGCCCGCCCGGTTGAGGGGGCTGTGTTGTCGGAACTGACGGTGCAGTGCTCTGATGAATCTGATTCAAAGGGCCTGCTGAGGGAGCACATCTGTGAAAAAGTTGAAACGTGGATTTACGCTGATTGAGCTGCTTGTGGTGATCGCGATCATTGCCATTCTGGTCTCGTTGCTGTTGCCGGCGGTGCAGCAGGCTCGCGAAGCAGCTCGCAGGACACAGTGCAAAAACAATCTCAAACAGCTGGGGCTGGCACTGCACAATTATCACGACACCGTGAATGTTTTCCCCTGGGGCTATGACGAGCGGGAAACACTGTGGACGACGATGATTCTTCCTCAGATTGAACAGCAGAATCTGTATGCCACATTGATCTGGCAGGAAACCGGCGCAGGAAACTGGGACTGGCCGGGATCTCCGAACACAGCTGCCTGTTCCACGGTCATTCCAGCCTTCCGCTGTCCTTCGATGCCGCTGGAACCGCGTGATAATGAAGGCATCACCGGCCGTGTTCCCGTCAGTTATCGCGGTGTTGCAGGCGCCCTGATTGCGTCCGATGACCTGTCCACTCGGCCTGCCGGATACAATACCGCACAGTATATGGCGTTGGAGCAGACCAATCTGGACGGCATGTTTTACGGCTGCAGCAATGTGCGAATGCGAGATATCATTGACGGCACATCCAACACCATCATGGTTGGCGAATCGCGAACGTCGCTGTACGTGAAGGATGGACAGCAGATGGATTACTGGCAGTTTGGATGTCCGCAGTCCGGAGGCTGGGTGTATGGTGGACTTGGCGGCACGGAGTATTCAGAAGGGCTGGGTTCTGCCATCGTGAAGATCAATGCCAATCTGGATCCGACGGTCAACGGTGTGCTGATGGAAATGTCATTTGGCAGTTATCACATTGGCGGGGCCCAGTTTGTGATGGGCGATGGATCGGTGCGATTTCTTTCAGAAAATATGAGTCTGGGAATTCTTCAGGCACTGGCCACCCGCGGCAACGGCGAAGTTGTGGGAGACTTCTAATAGCCGTCATTCCGGAGTCTGCAGAGCGTGGATCCCCGCCTAAGCGGGGATGACGATCGATGTCAGACGGCGGCCACTCGCGGCAACGGCGACTCAAACACACAGCATTCACTCGAACCCGGAGATTATAAGACTACCATGAATAAGCCTTTCAGAATTTTGCAGAAGTACAGCCTTTTTGCAGCACTGGTTCTATCGGGATGCAGCGCGACCAATTCCATTGATTACGGAAAGGTGTCGCTGGTTGGTGTCTCCGGCACCGTCACTCTGGACGGCCAACCGCTGGCAGCCGCGGTGATTACATTTGAAGACGCAGCAAGCGGAAACTTTTCCTTTGCCCGCACGAATTCTTCGGGAGAGTACACACTTCAGTTTGACAGTGATAAAGACGGTGTGACGCCAGGAAAAAAAGTGGTACGACTGAGCACAACGCGCACCATTCTGGGACTGCGCGGTGAAGAGGGAGCAGAAGCAGGGGAGGCTTCGCCGGAGAGTTCCGTCGCTGCAGAGAAGAAAAAAGATCTGGTTCCTGCCTGTTACGACAAAGATTCCAAACTGACGGTGGAAGTGACGGCATCGTCCGGGACTTTTGACTTTGATCTGAAATCAGACTGTTCCACAACCGGAGCGAAATAGCCTGATCAGGCGGCCTCAAAAGCATGCACGGCGTGTAAAAACCGTCTGAAAAAGTCGGAATTGACCGTTGACTCAGCCGAATGCGGCGGGATGGAAACGTCCATTTTCAAAGGGAACTGGGACTAAAAACAGGGACTTTTGTCCTCACAGAGGCTTGCCCGAGACACCGGGGAAGCCTCTTTTTGTTGATATTTGAAAAAGAAATGAAAGAATACGGGGGCTTGGACAGTTCGGGAACGAGTTTTTGCGGGCTATGGTCAGGGAGTGCCGAAAGCACCGGGTTTCCCTTGCAAACCGACCAGGAAAGCCTGGTTTTCCAAACCGTCTGCGTTCTGCCTGGTGGTCATTTTGTTCAGCGTCGGGCGTCGTTATCATCCCGGCAAAAGTGTCTGCCCGGGCGACCTGACTTTTTTAATCCGGGCAACGCATTCCTTCAGACAAAAGACATTGACGCATGGCTGAAAAGACGTATCTCGCGGTGGACATTGGGGCCGAGAGTGGGCGAGTAATGGCGGGCCGGTTCGACGGCCGCCATATTTCGCTGCATGAGATTCATCGATTCAGCAATGGCCCAATTCGGCTGGGAGGAACTCTGCGTTGGAATCTGATTGGGCTTTGGGCAGAAATCCAGAATGGTTTGCGTGAAGCCAACGCGCGGTACGGTTCGTCGATCAGTACCATTGGTGTTGACACATGGGGTGTCGACTTTGTGCTGATGAACCGCAACGATGAGCTGCTGGGGCAACCGTGGAATTATCGGGATTCGCGGACTGAGGGCATGATGAATCGGGCCTTTCAGCGCGTACCCCGAACCGAAATTTTTGGCCAGACCGGCCTGCAGTTCATGGAAATCAATTCCCTGTACCAGTTACTGGCCATGTGCCAGCGTGATCCAGAGCTGGTGTCGCAGGCGGCAAAGTTCCTGATGGTTCCGGACTTCCTGAATTGGTGTCTGTGCGGAAGTCGGGTGGTGGAATTCACCAACGCCACAACGACTCAGATGCTGAATGCGACAACGCGTACCTGGGCCACGGACATGCTCAGAAAGCTGGATATTCCCACGCAGATGTTTCCGGAAATCGTAAATCCCGGAACTCGGCTTGGGGCTTTGCGACGGGATGTTGCGGAATTTACCGGGCTCACCGGCGTCCAGGTGATTGCACCGGCCACTCATGATACCGGTTCTGCGGTTGCTGCCGTGCCCACGTCGCACACTGGAAATCCAGACTGGGCCTATATCAGCAGCGGAACGTGGTCCCTGATGGGAGTGGAAGTCAGCAATGCGATCCTGACGGAACAGGCACTGCACCGCAATGTCACCAACGAAGGCGGAATTGACGGTACGTATCGCCTGCTGAAAAACATCATGGGACTGTGGCTTGTGCAGCGTTGCAAACTGGCCTTTGAGCAGCGGGGCTTAAGAGCAGACTACGCAGAGTTGACCAGAAAAGCTGCCGGGGCCGCCCCTTTCAGGTCTCTGGTCAATCCGGACTGTGGAGAATTTCTGCGGCCCGACGATATGACCGAAGCCATCGCTCAGGAATGTCGCAGAACTGGTCAGCCTGTTCCCGAAGAAGAAGGACAGTTTGTGCGTTGTGCGCTGGAAAGTCTGGCACTCAGGTACCGCATGGTACTGGGATGGCTGGAAGAACTGACAGGAGTCAAAGTCAGGGTGATTCATGTGGTGGGCGGCGGGGCACAGAATGCCCTGCTGAATCAGTTCACCGCAGATGCCTGCGGCGTTCCTGTGATCGCTGGTCCGGTGGAAGCGACAGCGCTGGGAAATGTCATGGTGCAGGCGATGGCGGACGGAGATGTCGGTTCGCTTGGCGACATACGGGATGTCGTTCGGCGTTCTGAAGCCATCACGGAATTCCATCCTGTCAATACGGAGGCATGGAATGATGCGTGGGAACGGTTTGTCCGGATCCTGTGAATCCCCGACAGGGCTCTAAAAAGAAAACATCAAAGGTCTTTCAACGACAGCACGACGAGGCTGAAACGGCACTGCCATCACAGGCCACGAATTCTCCTGGTCTGTCCGTCTGGCTTCCGGCAAAACTAAGCGTTACTTTTAAGCTTTTCTGAAGAAAACACTGGGTCATTATGGGGCTTTTTGATCGACTTAAGCGTGGTTTGGAAAAAACCAGACAGATTCTGCGAACAGACATCCGCGATCTGTTCCGTTCAGGAGCCATTCTGGACGAACGCCTGCTCCAGGACTTCGAGGGCCGTTTAATACGAACGGACATGGGTGTTGCTGCCTCCACACGAATCATCGATCGTTTACGGTCTGAGCATGGCGGCCGCACTGTGGACGTGGATGCCATCTGGAAAACGGTCCACGACGAGCTGGTCGAGCTGCTGAAAGGGAAAAACGACGTTCGCTGGGATCTGTCGGATCCGCTTTCTCCCCTGGCAAGAGCAGCGTCCGGCCCCACGGTGATCCTGGTTGCTGGTGTCAATGGAGTTGGCAAGACGACTTCCATCGCCAAGCTGGCCAATCTGCTTCAGAAAAGTGGCAGGACGGTTGTGCTTGCCGCCGGTGATACGTTTCGGGCGGCTGCGGTAGAACAGTTGACCATGTGGGCACAGAGACTGGGCTGCAGTATTGTCCGCAAAGAGAGCAACTCGGATCCGGCGGCTGTGGCATGGGAAGGAGTTCAGAAAGCCGTTGAGATGGGAGCAGACTACCTGATTGTGGATACAGCAGGCCGCCTGCAGACCCAGAAAAATCTCATGGACGAACTGGGAAAGATCCGTCGCGTGATGCAGAAGGTGATTCCGGACGCTCCACACGAGAGTCTGCTTGTTCTGGATGCAACGACCGGGCACAATGGTTTAAGTCAGGCCAGAAGTTTTTCCGCGGCCACGGGATGTACGGGGCTGGTGCTGGCAAAGCTCGACGGTACAGCCCGGGGAGGGATCGTTGTTGCCATTCGACAGGAGATGGGTATTCCGGTCAAATACATTGGGGTGGGCGAGCAGATTGATGACATCGAATTGTTCGACCCCAATGGCTTTGTGGAAGCCTTGTTCGGGAAGTAGTTTTCTGCGTCAGCACAATTCGATGGGCAAACGCCCTCTGGCTGGCAGAGACACCTCGGGACAGATGGGATAGAATACGTTCCGGCGATGCAGAAGCGTACGATCGCTGAAAAGCAGTGGGGCGGTGGAGCACAACGATGGAAAAGCTCATCATCTTTTTGGTCATCATGGTGGTCAAGAAAATCATCGACGCCGTCAATGCCTCCCGCAGCGGCGAGCAGCAAAGGCCGCCAGTGGCAGCGGGCCCACCGCCGTCCTCCACGCCACCCGAGGACGGGTCAGTGCCCTGGTTATCGTCGGATTGGGATGTGCGTTCCAAAACAAAAATGGCACAGCAAGACGGTCCACGTCCACCGCTGGCGAAGTCAAAGCCAGCGGCTGGAACGGCGGTTTCAGGGCGAGGGTCTCGCCCCGGAAAATCCTCGTCGACTTCCCCCGGCACTGCGTCGCAAGCGAAATCCCGGCCGACACGGGCCAGTGGTGCCGGAGTGCGCGCCCACGTGGAATCCTTTATCGGCGATCATGTACGTGAGCACATGGATTCGCACGTTGACACAGCTGTTCGCAAGCATATTGACCAGCATGTTCAACAGCACATCGGAACAGGCTTGTCCGCTGATTCTGAAGAATCCACCTTACCCCAGTCTGTCAGCGAAATTCGCAGTCTGCTGCAAAGTCCGGACGGGGCCAGAAAAGCAATTCTGATCAACGAAATCCTGACACGTCCTCGCTCGTTAAGCCGAGGCCGTTGATTCAGGTCTGGTTTCGCCACGACAAAACCAGACCGGAAAACGCACCTCGATCGGCAGAGGGGCGAAAAATCGTGGAATATGCTTTGGTGACAGGTTGAGCGGAATGGAGCGCGGGACCTGAATCGCCGTTTGCCGCGGTTGTCGCAGCGGAATTCGCCAGATTGCAGTGTTTTGGCGTGTCCGCACGGCCTGTGGTGCTTTCAGGCAGGGCTTATCGACGTTGATATGCGTCGGGCAGATCGCCCGGATGGGCTCAGAAGTGGTTTTTTTCGGCAGGTTTTGCCGATGTAAGTCCCGAAAAATCAAGGGTTTGTAGCCACACAGCCGGTCTTGATCCGTTTTCGCAAATGGGGGTATAGTGCTCCGTACCAGGACCATGCCAGCCCGATTTGGCTTCTTTGGCCAGTGACCGTGCCTAATACCGATCGTCAATCTGACTCAGGAAAACTCCGATGGCTTCGCCATGGTTGTCGGATCCTTTTATTGCTGGCGGGTGCCTCAGCATGTCTGCTTCCGGGTTGCTCTGGCAAATCGTTGAAAGTTGACAACCCCGTCTTTGCCCCCGCACCGCCTCGCCGTGCCCTGGTGAACAGGGCTGCTGACGAGGAAGAGCAGCGGTTGGCGAAATCCGAGACCAGCGATGCGAACGGTACCCCAGTGCGTGCCACCGGGTTTCAGCGGCTAAGCAGTGGGCCTCTGACCGGCAATAGTGTTGTGGCCATTGTGAACGGGCAGTCGGTCTTTCTGGACGACGTGCTGGGCGGAGTTCGCCACATGATCGAAAGCAACCCGCAGTTGTCGGACGATCAGCGGCAGGCGATTCTACTGAATGAGCTTGGCAAGCGACTTTCCCGTTACACTGAAGACCAGTTAATTATTCAGGCTGTGGAACGGAAGATTCCGGCAGACCGTCGCAAGGACATTCGGGCGTCTCTGGAGCCGAAGTTTGACGAAGTGCTGGAGTCCATTCTGAAGAAGGAAAATAAAGCGACCTCGCAGGAATTGGACGAATGGCTGACCACACAGGGAACCTCAGTTGATGAGCTTCGAGAGAATTTCTTTCGGATTCAGATGGTGGAAGGCTACATCACCAGCCTGGCCAAGGTACCCGAGAAGATTGATCGCGAAGAGTTGCTCCGCTATTACAACGAGCATCTGGCGGATTACACCGCTCCCGAGCAAATCCGGTTTTCCAAGATTGTTGTACGATTTGAAAAACATGGTGGTCAGTCGGGTGCCGACGAGTTGATTGCTCAGATTGTGTCGCAATTGAATCAGTCGCGAGATTTTGGAGATGTGGCTGCAGAGTTTTCAGATGCCTCGAATCGGGATAAACGGGGCGACATGGGGTGGATCAAACGTGGAGCGCTCACCCCGGAGCTGGAAGAATTGCTGTTTGCACTGGAACCCGGCTCGATCTCTTCGGTGCAGACGTACTCTGACCGATTTGAACTGTTCCACATTTCAGACAGAAAAGAGTCTTCGACCGTACCGTTTGCTGATGTGCAGAAAGAGATTGAGGAGCAGTTGCTGACTCAGAAACGCGCTGAGGCTCGTCAGACCGTGCGTGACCAGATTCGTAACAAAGGCAACATCACGACGGTAATAGAGCCTGCGGTGAAGACGACGTCTGCAACAGGACCGATCCGTTGAGCCTGTGAGCCGGACGGATTCGTCGTCTGCGACAAGCACCTGCGGCGGATGGTGCGGTGGTCAGTGTGCAGTGGTCATGGCGGGCGTTTTCGTCAGACTGTACAAATGCTTCGGCGTTGAAAGATGATGAGGGCTGCGGTCCAGAATACGAAAGCCAGACCAAGCAGAATGCTGACGTCGCCGACTGGAAACTGTCCACTTTGGATGATGATGGCCGGCCTGTAGTATTCCATCACGGACAACCAGGAAATCACTTTCGCCCATTCCTGAAACTGCGCGAGGAAATTCAGCAGGAAGGAAAGCAGCAGGATGCCAAAAACGACGCCAATGGCCAGACTTCGACGATCGTTCAGGGCAGAGATGAGAAACGCAAAACTGCCGACTGCCAGGTAGACAGCCGCAAGATTGCTGATGACCAGAATTGCGGACATCGGGCTCAGACGCATTTCGGCGTGCACGAACAACGATGCGATCAGGTGTCCGGCAAGTCCGGTCAGCAGAATGATTGCCCCGGTCACCATCCAGCCGATGGATTCTGAAAGAAAGATTGCTCGCCGAGTCACCGGAAGGCACATCAGAAAGTCTGCCGTTCCACGATCAATTTCGCCTGCCGGCATGCGTGAGCAGTACATGATTTCATGGCACCAGATCAGCGTCAGAACGGTAGGGTGCACCCAAAGAAAGGCCTGAGACAGTTCCGAGGAAATCTGGTTGCCAGGGTCGACTCCCAGCAAGGCGGTAATCAGTGGTTTGACGAGTGGCATTTTGTCAAACACTTCGTGAATGTTGCCCAGGACCTTTGGAAGTAACGTGGTCAACAGTCCCATGATAATGCCCAGCCCTGCGCTGAACCAGATGACGGGCCAGAAGACTTCAATACGAATTTTTGCAAGCAGACCGGACATGGGATTCTCTCGTGTTGATCGGCCAGTTATCCTGGCGTCGCGCTGTGTGACTATCATGGCGTTCGGCAGTCGCTTTGTCTGACCGTCACCGTGTTGATTTGGCGGGATGTTTGTCGGTGTAGTAATAACTACGAAACATCGATTCCAGAGACGGGGGGCTGATGGAGATATCTTCAAACGACTGCGCGGCAGCCCACTGCAGAAATTCTGCACCTGACCCATGAACTTCCAGCAGACAGGTGCGATGCAGTCGAGCCGGCGGGATGCCAGTCAGCCCGGATTGGGCCGCACTGATTGTGGCCTCGGACTGGCTGGCTGGACTCCATGTCAGTCGTGCCATTTCAGGCCATGGGATGATGGCATCGTGGCCCAGCGGAAGCGTCACGACAACGCGACGAGGTGCTTTGGCCTGCAGATCGGCAAGCATCGCATTTTCCACGATTTGACCATCCCTGATGATGGCGATTTTGTCACACAGCGATTCCACTTCGCTGAGCAGATGGCTGGAAAAAAGAATCGTGTGGCCGGCCTGCGACATTTCACGAAGGCACAGCATGAGTGTGTCCTGCATCAGCGGATCCAGGCCCGACGTGGGTTCATCCAGTATCAGGACTCGCGGGTTTGGAGCCATCGCGAGGATCAGTGCCACCTTCTGGCGATTGCCGCGGGACATCTTCCAGACCGGCAGCGTGGTTTCCATCGAAAAGCGTTCGGCCAGCAGCATGCCGCGAGTTTGCACATCGCGTTTGTAAATCTGTCCAATAAGTTTCAGACCGCGTTGCAGAGTCAACCATGGATATAGTCGAACGTCGCCTGCGACGTAACCCACTTCCCGGCGGATCTCGGCGCCATCGCTCCAGCAGTTTCGCCCGAAAATCTGAGCGGTACCGGACGAGGCTTTCAGGAGTCCCATCAGAATCCGGATCGTGGTCGATTTGCCCGCCCCGTTCGGGCCCAGAAATCCAAAGATCTGGCCCTCGGAAACACTCAGACTTACGTCCCGAATGCCTCGCCGATTTCCGTAACTGAGATTCAATTTTACGGTTTCAAGAATCGACATGCGAAAACTCGCTCTTAATCAGAAGGCTGTACTGTCCGTCTGTTCCGTGGTTCAGACAGAATTTTTCTCTGGCAAAAAACCATCGAAAATCTGTGTCTGGCCCGACAGCCACACACACGAAAATCAACTGCCGCCGGGGATTTCTGGCTTTTGGACAGCGGCTGCAAAAGGGAATTGGAGCCATGCTGGGGATGACGCAGGGTTCTCCTGACAACTTTCCCGCTGATACTATAGAATACCGGAGCGAAATTACCATTTGAGAAGGTGCTTGGCGTGTGCTGGCCTGGTTGCAGGCGTGGCGAAGCCGGTCTGGTGCTCGATCATCAGCAGCGACAAGTTTCCGAAGTTTTGGGGGATTCAAAGGGGATCCGCCCGGTGCTGAACGTTTTCTGAAACACTGCGCAGGAAAGCCGTAACCTGGTATGTCGATCGAGCTGGAAGACACAATTACCGCGATCGCATCACCTCCGGGGCCAGCCGAAAGAGGGATTATTCGGATCAGTGGACCGGAAGCGATGCTGATTGTGTCGCGGATGTTTGCCTCGGAGGAATCAGGAAACCAATGGCAACTTTCCCGGCTGCCACGGCGATGGCCTGGTAAGGTGAACATCTCAGTTTTTTGCCGGCCTGTGCCCGCAGCATTACTGTTCTGGCCAACTCGCCGAAGCTACACCGGGCAAATGATGGCCGAACTGCATCTGCCCGGATCAGAACCGATTCTGGAAGCTGTACTGGAGGACGTCTGCCGCTACGGGGCGCGGATGGCGCGACGCGGAGAATTCACCATGCGGGCTTTTCTGGCGGGCCGCATGGATCTTCTTCAGGCGGAAGCGGTGCATGGTGTCATCGAAGCAACGGATCATGACGAGCTGCAGCGGGCCCTGGGTCAGCTTGGCGGAGGAATCACCGGGCGACTCAGAACGCTGCGGGAAGATCTTATCAGCCTGCTTGGCGATCTGGAGGCCGGGCTGGACTTTGTGGATGAGGATATTGAGTTTGTCAGTCGGGAAGAAATCTGTCGCCGACTGACGCAGGCACGAAATCTGATTCAGGGGCTGGTGGAAGATTCTTCGGCACGACTCCCGGCGGGCCATCGCCGTCGGATTGTACTGGCAGGACTTCCCAATGCCGGAAAAAGTACCTTATTCAATGCCCTGACGGGAGCTCGAAATGCCATCGTGTCGCCCATTGCCGGAACGACACGCGACTATGTCAGTGCCATTATGTCGCTGGGCCATCTGTCTGTGGAACTGATCGACACCGCAGGATGGGAAGAAACCGCAGACGTGATCATGCATCAGGCTCAGGAGTTTCGTCAGGAGCAGGTGGAGGCTGCAGATCTTGTGGTCTGGTGTCGGGCTGCAGATCTTACGGCAGAGCAACGCCAGAATGACGAAGACCTGCGGCAGCGGATGACTCGCAGTGACGCGGACGTGCTGACTGTCAGGACGCGTTGTGACCTTGTTCCGGCGGAAGTTCCTGCGGATGCCCGGGAATGTGTGGTGAGTGCCGCAAACGGGATGGGTCTGGAGGAACTGCGAAATCAGCTGGCAGCGGCCCTTGGCAGTGCCAATCGAGCCCGTACGGAACTGCTGGGGACATCCGCCGTGCGGTGTCGGGAAAGTCTGACCCGATCGCTCGCCTGCCTTGAGCACGCCCTGGAGGCCGCATCCAGGGCACTTGGTGACGAACTAATTTCGATGGAACTGCGTCAAACGCTGCGCGAGCTGCAGGTGGTACTTGGTGAAGTTTATACGGATGACCTGCTGGACCACATCTTCAGCCACTTTTGTATTGGAAAGTAAAGTTGCGACTTGTTGCCGAACTCGGAACCCAGTGGTCAGTGGTCAGTGGTCAGTGGTCAGTGGTCAGTGGTCAGGGGTCAGGGGTCGGGGGTCGGGGGTCGGGGGTCGGGGCGGCATTCTGCATTCTGGTGAGGAAAATCCATGATTTGGGCTCTGAAAAATCTAAAGACGCGCAGAAAACATGGTCCTGAAGAGTAGTCTGTTCTAGAATGCCAGGGTGGAAGTGTCGGCAGTCAGTTGTCATTGTCGTCTTGTGGGAAACGGGATTATGCGACCGAAAGTCCTCGCACAGCAGCAGCCAGCAAAGATTGCGCGTGGCGGCTTCACATTAATAGAGCTTTTAGTCGTGATTGCGATTATTGCCGTTTTGGTGGGGATCCTGTTGCCTGCGGTGCAGCAGGCGCGGTCTGCGGCCCGCCGGACGCAATGTCTGAATAATCTGCGGCAGATTTCGATCGCGTTGCATTCGTTCCATGACTCCCGGCAGAAATTTCCTCCGGCGCGACTGATCAGTTACCGCACGACCAACGTCAGTGACCAGCGGGGCGCAGAGCCAGCTCTGGACGAGCCGACATGGCTGGCGCATATCCTGCCGTACATCGAGCAATCCGCGATGGCAGACGAATGGGATTTATATGCCCCCTTTGGATCGCAGCCGAAAGCGGTGCGCATGCGGGCCGTATCGACCTATCTGTGTCCGGAGCGACATTCCCTGTCCAATGCCGTTGCCGACGATGTATCTGTCGAGGTGGTGCTGCCGTGCGGTTGTGTCGCAGGGCGTCAGTTTGTGCCAGGAGGGAGTGTCAGCGACTATGTGGGCAATCATGGCGACAATTCCCCGGGGGCCTTTGGAAGAGAAACGGACTTCTTCTGGGGCGGTCGGGGAACAGGCGTGCTGATCTCCAGTCGTCCGTTACTGGCTCCACCACTGAAAGACGACGAAAAGCCGGTCGTCCGGCAGGATTGGATGGATACCATCGCCATTTCAGACATTAAAGACGGGACCAGTCACACACTGATGGTGGGGGAGTCTTACATTCCGGATGGGCAGACGTTGAAGGCGCCATGGAACGGTCCTGCCTTTCTTGGCCGATACCTGACACATTTTGCCCGGATTGGTGGCCCCGGGATACCGATTGCCCATGGTCCACATGATCAGCGTGGAACGATGTATTCCTTTGGCAGTGCTCACAATGGGATGGCACAGTTCGCGTGGGCCGACGGCAGTGCGACAGCCATTTCGTCATCCATCAGTACTCAGGTGCTTGCCAGTATCTGCAACCGGTCCGACGGTCTGCAGTTTCCGGGGTTTTAAGACAGACAGCGGCCTTCACGACACTGTGTGTTACGAGAAGACCGGGCAGCGGAATGCTGTGCGTGTCTATGATAGTGTGGCCGGCGGAAGCCATTCCGCCCAGGGTCAAACGAGCTGAAACGGTTTTTTGTGTGTCTGGGTATCAGCAGGATTTGAACATGCAGCGAAGTATCGTCCCTGGACTACCGAGTCAATGGATGTTGGTGGTGATGCTGATCGCTGGTTTGACGGGGTGCGGAGAAAGCCGGCCGCGAACGTATGCGACGCGTGGCCGTGTCGTGTTTTCAGACGGTCAGCCCGTGAAAACGGGAACGGTCGAGCTGTTGTCCCAGACGCATGGCTCGACGGCGACGGGGCGAATTCAGTCCGATGGCAGCTTCGTACTGGGAACGTACGAGTCCGACGATGGAGCGTGTGAGGGAGACCATCAGGCCATTATTTCACAAATGATGATCTTTGATGGCATGGCCAGACATCAGGTTGATCATGGCTCGCCGGTGGACCCGACGTATGCGTCTTACACCACAAGTCCTCTGAAGGTCACGATTCGCAGAACCGCGCAGAATACACTTGAACTGCAGGTAGAGAAGTTAAAGCAGGACAGGGCCGGCGGACGGGCAGCCGCCGGCGGCACGAAGTAAAGCTGATTCGGGCATGGTAAAATGCACTCCCGGGTAAATTGTGGAAAAGAGCTTTGGCACTGAAGGTTTGATTGAGTATGAAGATTCGGTTCGTCACAGCGGGGGGAACGATTGACAAGGTCTACTTTGATCAACTCAGCCAGTACCAGGTGGGACCTCCGGGCGTAGAGCGGATTCTTAAGGATCTTCCGGTGGCCTTTGAGTACGAGATAGAGTCCATCATGCGGAAGGACAGTCTGGACATGACGGAAGCGGATCGGGACGCTGTTGCTGCGGCGGTGGAACGAGCACCCGAATCACTGATTGTGATCACGCATGGGACAGACACCATGATTGAAACAGCGAAACGGTTGGCGGAGATTCCGGGAAAGCGAATTGTGCTGACGGGAGCGATGCAGCCAGCGGGTTTTCGAAATTCCGACGCCGTGTTCAACGTCGGGTTTGCACTGGGAGTTTTGCAGTCGGCGCTGGAAAGTGGTGCATGGATTGCCATGAGCGGCCAGGTTTTTGAACCGAACAGAGTTCGTAAGAATCGCGATCGGGGAGTTTTTGAGCGGATCGATTCGCTGTGAAATTCCCGGCGGTAACCGGCTCCGCAGTGCAGGGATGACTCTGACGTTCCGCCTCCGATATCCTGCCAGACGCAACCTGCGGCTGTAAAAGCCTTTAAAAATACGGGAAATTTGTTCGAGGAACGGCTTTTTGCGGCGAATCCGGTTGCGGGGGCAGGGAAATTCGACGCAGACGTTTTCCGGAATTCCTCCAGGAAACCGGACTTCCTGAAATGCATCGATACCCGCTGAGCACCGGATTGAGTATTATTTTCCCCGGGGGACGTTCCGCGCGGAGCGTTCCTGACGCAGTGCTGAGACATCCGCTCAGGGATTTCCCGCTGCGTGGGGTGTTCTGACAAGTAAAGCGGATTTGCCTCCGCATTTGGCCTCATTGACATAATGACTATGGAAAATCGTCGTCTTTTTATTTTTCTATTGTCCACGATGACGTTTTTGTGGATCTGGTCCAGTTATCTGGCACCAAAGCCTCCTGAGCCGGAGGTGGCAACGGAAGATGTTGCCCAGGAACAGTCCGCGGCAGAGGCCGGTGAATTGAAAGCCGGTGAATTATCGGCCAGTGGGTTGCAGCCGGGTGAAACCCCCAAGGCTCAGGGCACTGAGGCGGCGTCGGTTCAAAGTGCTGCTGCAACGCCAGAGGTGCCGGCTGTTCAGATTCCGGAATATGAACGCACCAGTGTCACACTCGGATCGCTTCAGGCAGAGAGTGGTTATGCACTGGAAGTGATTCTGACATCGGCCGGAGCAGCCGTGGAAAGTGTGTCTCTGACATCACCGCAGTTTCACGACCTGCAGGATGTCAGCAAAGCAGCTCGGATTATCGGAAATAACCTGACAGAGGATCGGACCCTGTCCACGTCTGTTTCGGAAGTGGATCGACTGCTGCTTGCACAGGGACAGTCGCTGGAAACAGTGAACTGGAAGCTCGCGAAATCTGAAACGACTGAAAAGGCCGCAACTGCTGTCTGGGAATATGACTCGCCCGACGGACAATTGCGACTCCGCAAGACCTACACTCTGCCACGATCAAAGTTAACGGCTGCCGAACTGGCAAGTGCCTGGCGTGAGGATCCCTCCCTGTACACCGTCACATTGACACTGGATGTCATAAACCTGACGGCTCAGCAGCAGCAGGTGGACTATGAGCTGCAGGGACCGGTCGGACTTCTGCTGGAAAACAAAGAGCACACCTTTAAGTATCATGACATTCACATCGAGTTTGCAGACAGTAAGGCCGTCTCGCTGAACATTGCTGCGCTGCAAGGCTACTGTGATCGGATTGACGAAGAACTGGGATACCGCGCTTCGCTGTCGGAACAGCGGGATCGCCTCAAGGAAGATCGTGAATGGATGACGGTCCCGCGTTATGCGGGCGTTGACGTGCAGTTCTTCTCGGCGATGGTGGCCCCGTTGTCCGATGCTGCACCCGAAGCCGACAAACTGACAGCCGTCACATGGATTGATCGTACCTATCCGATGCTGATCGCTCCGGACATTCGAGAGCGTACGGAGCCTTTCTTTGTCGCAAGGATTATGAAGGGATTGTGGACCGCGTTTGCCGGCCGCGAAGTGGATCCCCGAACTGCGGATCTCAGCTTTCGAATTGCCAGTGCCCCGCTGACCATTCAGGCCAACGGCACTGTTTCGCACAAATATGCCTTTTTTGTGGGACCAAAGCGTCGGGAACTGCTGGATCCGGAACCGTTTGCCGCCGGTCAGGTGTTGAACTACGGCTGGTTTGGACCCGTGGCTCGTGTCATGCACTTCCTGCTGGATTTCTTCCATCGCCTTGGTTTGCCTTATGTGCTGGCGATTGCGTGCCTGACAATTCTTGTACGCGGATGTTTGTTTCCGCTGTCAAAGAAGCAGGCCATTATGGCCGCGCGGCAGAAAGAGCTGCAGCCGCAACTGAAGGCACTCAAGGAAAAGTATGCCGACGATCAGCAGCAATTTGCCCGCGCCCAGATGGAACTCTGGCGCAAAAATAACATTAACCCCCTGTCCGGCTGTCTTCCGCTGTTTCTGCAGCTGCCGATTTTTGTAGGACTGTACACCGCATTAAATTCCGCAGTGGATCTGCGCGGTCAGTCTTTCCTGTGGATCGACAACCTTGCAGCACCGGATGCGCTGTTCCGGTTGCCGTTTGCTCTGCCGTTTGGGATGGGACATGACTTCAGCATTCTGCCTCTGTGCACCGTGGCCCTCTTTCTGACTCAGCAGAAGATGTTTATGCCGCCCGCTCAGGATGAGCAGCAGGAAATGCAGTATAAGATGATGAATATGATGACCGGAGTGATGGGCATCTTCTTCTGGCACCAGCCAGCAGGCTTGTGTGTGTACTTCATCGCCTCCAGCATCTGGAGCATTGCCGAACGCAAACTGCTGGGAACCGCAAAGCCGGCTGCTCCAGGTGGCGCTGCCGAACTGCTGATTCCTGAGGAATCTGCCAGGTTCTCCGGGAATGCAAAGAATGCTGCACGAAAGCCCGAAGCACCAGCAAAGCCCGGCTTCTTTCAGAAGCTTCTGGATGCTGCCGCAGATGCGCAAAAGCAGGCAGAAAGTCAACGACTTCGCGACGGCCGCAAAGGCAAGAAGAAGCAGGACTGACCAATCGACAGCGTCTGAAATTTCAGAAATCTGAGGGTGAATGGCAGGCAGGGTGGAATGATGACTGAAGCTGCTGAACAACCATTGACTGCTATCCTGATGGTGGACCATGGATCGCGCAGGGCAGAGAGCAACCAGTTGCTGCACGATGCAGCACGAAGGTTCCAAAAACAGTCCGGGTATTCCATTGTCCAGCCTGCCCACATGGAACTGGCTGAGCCCAGCATTCGTCAGGCCTTTGATCAATGCGTCAGTCTCGGTGCCACGCGCGTCGTGGTGTTTCCATGGTTTCTGTCTCCAGGCAGGCACTGGACGGAAGACATTCCCGAGTTAGTTCAAAAGGCTGCGGCGCATCATCCCGCCGTGGAATGGCTTGTCACTCCGCCCTTCGGTATGCATCCCGGGTTAATGACAGCCGTGAATGATCGCATCGACGTCAGTGTCCGAAAATATGAAGCAGAGCGAGTCTCTGACGACGCAGGGATTGTGGCCGGACAGGACCTTCCCGTTTGAAAACTGGTCAGTGTTTTGTTTCCCCGTACGACCCGCCTGCAACTCACCCGCCTCTGAAGACACCCTGAGATTACGGCGCATGAAACTCAGTTCCCGAAGAATCCGCCTGTTTTGCTCAGTTGCCTTGGTGATGTGCTGGGGATGTGGTCGGCAGGCGCCCGCACCTGTACCCTCAAAACCGCTCAACGTATTTTACGTCACGCCGGTGGCGCAGGACGTCACTGAGGAAGAAGAATTCACAGGTCGGACAGCACCGACGGAGCGGATTGAATTGCGAGCCCGGGTCAGTGGATATCTGCAGCAGCTGGACTTCGCAGAAGGCAAACCTGTTGCCCGGGACCAGATCTTGTTTCAAATCGACAAGCGGCCATTTCTGGCCGAAGAAAAGCGTACCGCGGCGGCTGTCAGCCAGTTTGAAGCCCGCGCCCTGCGACTGGAAAGTCAGGAACAGCGAGCCCGCTCGTTGTTCGAAAAACGGGCCATGTCCGAAGAAGAATATGAGGCTGTGAAGTATGAAATGACGGAAGCGCAGGCCTCATGGAAGGCATCACTGGCATCGCACGAAATGGCCAGATTAGATCTCGAGTTTACAGAAGTGCGAGCACCGATTGCCGGCATGATCGGACAACGACAGGTCGATCCCGGGAATCTGGTTGTCGCAGATCAAACGCTGCTGGCCACAATTGTGCCGACAGAGAAAATCTATGTGTACTTTGACATGGACGAACGCACCGTACTAAGACTCCGCCGAATGCAGCATTCCGGAGAAATCCAGACCGGGCTGGATGAACCTGTCACCGTCAGAATTGCGCTGGCCGATGCGGATGAGTTTTCCATTTCCGGTGTGGTGAATTTTCAGGACAACGAAATTGATGCATCCACAGGCACCCTGCGGATTCGTGCGACCGTCGAAAATGCCGCCGGATTGTTGTCACCGGGCCTGTTTGTCAGAATCAAGTACCCTGTTGGTGGTCCAAAATCCTCACTTCTGATTCCGGAAGAGTGTCTGGCCTCGGATCAGGGCCGCCCGTTTGTCTTTGTCGTAGCCGCCAACGACGGGCAGCAGACCGCCGAGGCTCGTTACATCGAACTGGGCCCCCTTTTGGGAGCCATGCGGGTCGTCAGAAGCGGGTTGAATGCAGAAGATCATGTGATCGCCACCGGCTTACAGCGGCTGCGCAGAAACGCAGAAATCATCGCGAAACAGCTTGAGCCGACGTCACAGTCTGATGGGACAGATGCACCCTCAGGAAAATCGGCAGCCGACGAAGCAGCCACAGGTTTGCCTGAAAAGCAGAAGCAACAGGGCTGAAGATTTATCCAAAATTGCAGGCGCAACCCCGACTGGAAAGTAGCCTGTCTTACCCGACTGTGGGGCTGGTTTGGGGGCGATAAGATCGACCTGCGGAAGAGTGCACAAAAGGCAAAGACAGCGTGCGCAAAAAACAGAGACCGACCGATAATCAATGAGGCCTTCTGTTGTTTGAACATGTATTGTCTGGACAATGATTGGCAAATATTTTAAAACGTCGTGGTTACAGTCGGGGGTTGCCAGCGTCGGCATGGGCGGGTGAGTGAGTCAGCAAAGCGGGGCCTGGTGATGAAAAACAGTGAGTTGGCAGAGCAGTTCTTCATTCAGATTGCCGTGATTTTGCTGTTTTGTCGTGTCGTGGGGATCGTGGCCCGGCGTCTTGGGCAACCGCAAGTGGTAGCAGAGATGATTGCCGGTGTGTGTCTGGGGCCATCGCTGCTGGGGTTGTTTTTTCCAGAAGTGCAGGCCGCGTTATTCCCATGGAACAAGTTAACTCGTGATACCCAAAGTTACCTGTACCCGGTGTCTCAACTGGGACTGGCGCTGTACATGTTTATTGTGGGGATGGAGTTCCGTCTGGACATCGTACGGTCGCAGTGGCGCAGTGCGGTTGCGGTTTCGCTGGCGGGTATGATTTGCCCATTCATTCTTGGGGCCGGGCTGGGCTGGTATTTTCACGGGCATACGAAATTGTTTCCGGCGGGGTCCAGTGTCTGGGGATCGGCCACATTTCTTGGGGCATCGATGTGTATTACGGCATTTCCGATGCTGGCGAGGATCATCCATTTCAAGGGTTTGAATGGGACTCGCATGGGGACTGTTGCGATTGGTGCTGGCGCGATCGATGACGCCTGTGCCTGGTGTCTGCTGGCGGTGGTTCTGTCAGCGATGGAAAAGTCTCCGACTGCCGCATTGTACAGCATCGGAGGTGGCATTCTGCTGGTCCTGTTCATCTCGCTGATCGTTCGTCCGGTATTATTGAAGATCCAGCGCTGGCTGGTGAAAGGCGAGCAATTAACGGAGCCGGGGCTGGTTGTCTGTCTGGCATTAATGTCACTGTCTGCCTATGCGACCGACAAGCTGGGCCTGCATGCGGTCTTTGGTGGATTTCTGATGGGCACAGCGATTCCGCGGGGGACGATTGTTCGCGACATGACAGCGCGGACAGAGCCGATGACAGTGGCGTTACTGTTACCGTTGTTTTTTACCTTCAGTGGACTCAATACACGCATCGGCCTGTTGAATACTGCGGAAGGCTGGCTGATGAGTCTTGTGGTGCTGGCGGCGGCGATGGCCGGCAAGGGAATTTCGTGCTGGCTGGCCGCGCGGGCCACCGGAGTTCCAAACCGCGAAGCGATGGGCATTGGGATTCTGATGAACGCGCGTGGACTGATGGAACTGATCATCATCAACATTGGTCGCGAGAAGGGTCTGATCTCAGATGAGTTGTTTGCCATGCTGGTCATCATGGCGATCGTCACCACCCTGATGGCCTCGCCGATCTTTGATCGTTTGGTCGGCCCCACCAAAGCGAGCAGTTGAGTCTTGCCGTCGACACAGGGATACAGGATCTTTGTAACGTCTGGCTTCCGACCGCTTGTTATTCAGCCCTTTTCCCGCAGGATGTGGTATCGCCGGATCTTCTGGACTGCAGATTTGATCAAACGCTGACCCGAGCGAGGTCGCCCGGCAAAGCCCTGGGGCCGAGGCACCTCACCTTTTTGAATCGTTATGGCATCGAATTCGATGAACAATACGTCTGGGACTGATGACGCTTGACTATGGCCGTTGGCCAAAAAGGCAACGGAACGAACCCGATGTCCTTGGGCGTTGCCCAAGGCTACGATGACTATGGCCGTTGGCCAAACCGGACGCAAATGGTTCTTCAAACCAGGGCGTTGCCCTGGGCTATGATGAATTTCGCCTTTGGCGAAAAAATAACGGACACAACATTCGGCCGCCGAACATACCGAACACCACAAAACCCTTTTGGCCAACGGCCATGCTCACCATAGCCAAGGGCAACGCCCTTGGAACACGACCCCCACAACAACCATTTGGCCAACGGCCATAGTCAAATTACAGCCCAGGTGCAGAATTATGCAGCAATCATTGTCACAACTGTACGCGCATTTGATTTTCAGCACCAGGGATCGGTTTCCATTCCTGAAGGATGATATACGCGAACGTGTTCACGGCTATCTCGCGACGACGCTACGTGACATGGGATCGCCATTCGTCGTTGTGGGTGGCGTTGCCGATCACGTCCATATCCTATTCGACATGGGCCGCATTCACGCGGCCAAGGATTTTGTAGAACAACTCAAACGTGAATCGTCGAAGTTCATCAAAACGCTTCGCCCTAATCTGGACAAATTTTTCTGGCAACGTGGTTACGGCATATTCTCCGTCAGTCCCACCCATCGAGACAACGTGGTGGCGTATATCGCATCGCAGGAAGAACATCACCGCAGCAAGACCTTCCAGGAAGAGTATCGCGACTTTCTGAATCGTTGTGGCATCGAATTCGATGAACAATACGTCTGGGACTGATGACGCTTGACTATGGCCGTTGGCCAAAAAGGCAACGGAACGAACTCAACGTCCTGGGGCGTTGCCCAAGGCTACGATGACTATGGCCGTTGGCCAAACCGGACGCAAATGGTTCTTCAAACCAGGGCGTTGCCCTGGGCTATGATGAATTTCGCCTTTGGCGAAAAAATAACGGACACAACATTTGGCCGCCGAACATACCGAACATCACGAATAACCCATTTGGCCAACGGCCATGCTCACCATAGCCAAGGGCAACGCCCTTGGAACACGACCACCACAACACACATTTGGCCAACGGCCATAGTCAAATTACAGCCCAGGTCCAGAATTATGCCGCGATGGCAAAAGCCCAGGTGGGCAAAAGCCCAGGTGCCAGGCACCTCACCGTTTTGAATCGTTATGGCATCGAATTCGATGAACAATACGTCTGGGACTGATGACGCTTGACTATGGCCGTTGGCCAAAAAGGCAACGGAACGAACCCGATGTCCTTGGGCGTTGCCCAA
>CAIQIE010000409.1 GCA_903871805.1 uncultured Planctomycetaceae bacterium
TACATGTACCTGCCCTGCATCGTTGTTTTTGGGGCAGTCACAACATTGCTGAGCAAACGCATTGAAGCCACCCAGGCGGTTTTTCCTGGCAGTGTCCTTTATCGAGGCTTGCAGACAGCCACAGCAGGATTGATTCTGGGATTTGCAGTCCTGCGTACCACGGAGTATCTCCCGGTTTGGAAGGACTCTTTTAGTTTATGGCAGCATGCAGCTGCACAGTATCCGGAAATGCCTGTCATTCAGATTCAGTTGGCTTTTACCGAAGCGCAGCATGGTCGTCTGAGTACGGCAGCGGAGATTGTGGAGCGTGCCCTGGAAGTATGCCAGCCTGATGATCTGGACAGAGAGCGCATGCATCGCCTTGCTGTGGACTGGCGATCCGAAACGGACCGCCTGCGTCGGACGGCGATTGAGCACGGTATGACGAGTCTTCCTGAGGTTTCAGAGAGGGAATAGTCCACTGATCCAGCACAACGCCAACGCGATTGCGTCACATGCATCGGGTGGCGAGTCTTTCGCGTAGACGGACTAATGTTGCCTTGCGACATCAAATGTCGAAGGCCTGATGCTTAATAAAAACAACATGGCGTCAAACTTAAAACAGATCGACCACAATTAATAACTGATAAAACGTAAAATTCATTTTGACGTAGTAAAAACATGACCTAGGTTAATCATGCAGGGGCGGATAAACGCCCGGGCAAAAGTGAGTTCCGGGACAACCTCTGCTGAAGGATCCTGTAGGTCAGGATTTCCAAACCTTGCGGATAAAGCCGCTGTGACGCAATGCCCGCTTGAGGGCACGAATTGAAGGAAAGAACAATGTCCAGGTTAGCAAACAGTGTAAAACGATTTTTGGTTTCAGAAGACGGCCCAACTGCAGTTGAATATGCAGTTATGCTGGCATTGATCGTCGTTGTCTGTATCGCCGCTGTCGGTACCGTTGGCACCAATGCAAAGGCCAAGTTCACTTCCATCGGCTCTTCGCTGACATAAGCTTTTGTTTGATGAACAGGATTTTCCGGGAGATCGAACGACAGATCTCCCGGAACAGTGAATACGTGACCTGGTTAAGTTTGTGGTGGAGATTAAACGCTCGGGCCAGAGTGAGTGCCTGGGCGCCGCTGCAAGGGAGGATTCTGTAGGTAAGGATCCAAACCTCGCGGGTAGAAACCGCCGTGACTCATTGCCCGCATGAGGGCGCAACTTGAAGGGAAGAGCAATGTCAAGGTTCGCGAAAAGTGTAACACGATTTCTGGTTTCAGAAGACGGCCCAACTGCCGTTGAGTATGCAGTGATGCTGGCGTTGATTGTTGTTGTGTGTATCGCCGCCGTAGGCACGGTTGGCTCAAATGCAAACACCAAGTTCAGTGCCGTGGGCACTGCGCTGACATGATCCACAGTCAGCAGGCTGCTCTTGTTCTGCTGACGTGAAACCAGAAAGGGATGCAGGAAATATCTGCATCCCTTTTTTTCCGCATAGAGCTGTAGTGAGATTTTTTCTGATTCCGGCACACATGCTGAGAAGAGCGTGTTGGCGGGCATCAGCAAAGGATCAGATTCAGAGATCCTGGCCGACTTGCGGGGTGCTGAGGTACGGGATGAACCTGTCCTTGCGGCAGACGCCATGGGCTTCACCTGCGTCATGGCCGCGTCCAGCAGGTGCACCTCCGACAGGACGTGTGGATGCCGTTGGACGTGGTATGGATTCTGAACTCATGAACAGTCAAATCCCTTTGCCTGTCAGATAATGATGAACTTTTCAGGAGTTGGTGTGAGATGCAAGTCGCCGAATTTTTTTTGAATAACTGGCACGTGAAAGCAGTGTCCGTGATCCTGATCATAGCCGCCTGGATTGACGGACGTGACCTGCGTGTTCCAAACTGGATAACGTTTCCGATGGTTCTCGCGGGGTTGATGTACTCGACCTGGGTTGGTGGGGTCGCGGGATTCGGTGCCGGAATTCTGGGGATGTGTGCCGGATTGCTAACCCTGTTGCCGCTTTATTCAGTGGGCGGTATGGGGGCCGGGGACGTGAAGTTGATGGCCGGAATTGGGGCGTGGATGGGCTGGCAGGTGACACTTGCTGCGTTTGCCGTGTCTGCAGTTCTGGGTGCGTTCATGGCCGTAGTGATGGTGCTGTGGCGTGGAAATACGTCGCATCACTATGGAAACGCTTTGCTAATTCTGAGTGAGTGGCTGGCGATACGTAATCCGTCGAAACTTTCCGAAATCGCCGCAGAGCGGAAGCCTCGAATGATGCTGCTGCCATATGGAATTCCCATCTGCATCGGAACTATTGGCTATTTCTGGTTTCAGAACATGATCTGAGTGGAACGGTTTGGAATTCCGGCATTCCAGGCCGGACGCAGTGGCTGATCCGTCAAATTCGCTCACAGAACGAATTTGTTGCACAGTTTTTTCAATGATCCTGTTTTCGCCACAAACACGGAAGTGAGCAACTTTAAGTTTTCCTTACAGCATTCGGTGAAGACGGGAAGTTCCCATGCCGATCATGATGCTGAGGAGGGATACACGGGTTGTTTGCAGTGTTCCGATTCTGCCGGTAAATCTGCCTCAGGGCGGGTGACCGATCGGAGTGATCGAACATACCGTGTGAGTTGGGAATGAAAGTCCGAGCTCAACATGAAACCTCAGGCTGTCGTCATGCTCGCCGTTGCCGTTTGCTGCGGCCTTTTGTCAATGCTTGGTGTACGTCAGGTATTGAAGAAGAGCGAAGAGGATCGGGAGCCAGTAGTGAACGTTGTCGCCGCGATTAACGACATTGCGGCGGGAATTCCACTTGATGAAAGCAATGTGCGTCTTGTCGCAGTACCGGAGACCCTGGTTCCGGAGGGTGCGATCTTAACGCTGGAAGATATCAAAGAAAGAGGATTGAAAGCTCCCGTGAATGCGGGTGAGTGGATCCTTGTGAGCAAAGTCGGTGGCAAGGGTCAATTTGGCGCCATTGCGAAGATTCCCGCAGGGATGGCTGCAGCGACCATTCCTGTCGATGCCACAACAACGCACAGCGGCATGCTTCAGGCGGGAAACAAAATTGATTTGTTATTGACATACCATGAAGCTACCGGCAAGGGCACAGAACAGAAAACAATCACGGTACTGGAGTTTGTAGAAGTCTTTGCAATCGATGATCAGACGTATGGAACAGAAGCCAACGGAACAGGAATTGCCAAGAACATATCGCTCCTGGTAACCCCAGAGCAGGCCAGAGCAGTGACACTGGCAGGAAACATAGGGAAGCTTTCGACAATTATGCGAAAGCCTGAGGAGGCATCAGGGGATTCAGACAAGGAAAGTCTGGAAACGACAATTTCAACAGACTTCAGGGAACTGCAAAACAAGTCAGAGTCAGCGATGGCCATTTCCGGAGCGGGGGACCTGAAGACGGGAAGTTCCGGGGCAATTGACGCAGCATCACTGGGTGACGGTGTCTCGGATCTGCTTGAAGAGGAATTGAAACGGGGACCAGTTGCCGGACCACAGAATAGTGAACCGGTGGCCGAGTCCATGGAAGAAGAGCCAATGTGGACGATGGAGATTTACGAGGGGGATACTGTCAGGCGTGAGAAGATTCGAATGAAGAATCCTCCAGCGCCATAACAGTCAAGGAGTGCTCAGAAGCTCTACTCGTGGTAAAGCAGGGTGAATTGCAGTCCTCCACTTTCAGCAGGCTGAGAGGGGAGTTCGGGCGGCTTTACCATGGACCATAGCTTCCGAGACGGTCTCTAAGTTTGAACACGTCCGGAGGAAAAATCCGGAAGAACTCCCTTTTGGGCCACTGCGTTTCCATTTCGAATGAAGGATTGGATTGCGGGGGGATTTCAGGGGTGCAGGGATGCGTTTGGAAACAGTATTGACCGGAATAATGGCCGTGGTGGCGATATGTCTGTCAGGAACCGCGCGGGGGACTTGTCAGGCGGAGCGTTCGTCCCCGGTGTATCGAGTGCAGGAGGGCAGCAACGAGATTTCGTTGTTTGAACGCTTTTCCATGTTCATCGAGCACTCGTCACGCATTCGTCGAGTCATGGACTTTGATGAAGAAGTGCTGACGGTCCAGCCTGTCGAGGACAGTCCGGAGCAGATTCGGATTTATGCACTCAAGTCCGGCGTGACATCCCTGACGATCGTGGACGAGTTTGACAAAACCTTCGAACTGGAAGTGTTGATCCGCGGCGATGTCCGACACCTGGAGTCCTTTATCCGACGGCTGTATCCCGACGATTCCATTCATGTCGAGGAAATCAGTGAGGAATCGGTTCGCCTGGACGGCTGGGTGACGAAGCCGGAACACGTCAGCGAGGTTCAGGCAATCGCGGAGCAATTTTATGAGCAGGTTTTGAACCACATGCAGGCGGGCGGCGTTCAGCAGATCATGTTGAAGTGTACCGTGATGGAAGTTCAGCGGTCGAAGCTACGTCGCCTCGGAATGAATTTTTCGATGGTTCGACCGGATGGGTTTCTGGTATCAACTCCGGGGCCGATTACGCCAATATCTTCCATGAGCGCCACTGGCGCCGGTGCAACGATCACGCAGGGGGGGTTTGCCAACAGCACAATTACGTGGGGGCTGACTCGCCCAAACAGTGTATTTCAGGGCTTTGTCCAGGCAATGCTGGATGAGGGCATTTTCAAGACACACGCCACGCCAATGATTGTGACCGACAACGGCCGACCGGCCAATTTTCTCAGTGGTGGAGAGACGCCCGTTCCGGTCGCCGGAGGGCTGGGCACGTCGGGAGTTCAGTATCGAGAATTCGGAATCCAGTTAAATGCCGTTCCGTACATACTGGGTAACGGCCGAGTTCGTCTGGAGGTGGAAACGCGAGTCAGCGATCAGGACTTCTCAAATGTTGTGATTATCAACGGTTCTCCCACAACATCCTTCCGGACCAACAGTGCAAATACTCAGGTGGAAATGAACTTCGGCGAAGCGCTGGTAATCGCAGGGCTCGTTTCACGGCGATCCTATGGAAATACTCAGAAAGTGCCGTTCTTTGGTGAGATTCCGTGGGTGGGGGCAGCTTTCAGCCGAAAGCAGCACACTGAATCCGAGACAGAGCTGATTATTCTTGTAACGCCGGAGCTGGTAGCTCCGATGACTGCTGAGCAATTGCCGCAAACGGGACCAGGGATGTCGACAGATATTCCAGTGGACCGAGAACTGTTCTTCCACGGGATGCTGGAAGTGCCAAAAGTCGGAGATGAATGCGACCAATGCAAAACGCAGACATCCGCAACCTTCAGATGCGCCAATCCCAATTGCCGAAACTGCCGAGGAGTGGAATGCACTTCCTCAGGCAAGGCTTCGCTAAAGGATGCCGAGGGGAGCAGGACGGCCGCCGCGGAGACGGCTGCACAAAAGAGATCATCGGGTGAGCAAACCGGTCCTCGAGTTCAGCCTGCAAGTGTTTCAAAAGTTCGAAAGAACGGAGACGCAGACAGTGGTCAGGAGGCGAAACGCCGAAAACCTGACGACGACGGATTGATTTCACCAACTATGAGATGATGAGTTTCCGCAGAGTCTGCCCGGAACAATCAGGTTTTTGAGAGACGAGATGTCATGAAAAGCGTACTTCGACTTGTAACGGTAGACCCCGACGAACGGTCTCGTAACGCGCTGAAATCGATGCTTCTGGGTGTTGAGACCGTCTGGCTTGAAGCCGAATGTTCACGCTACGAAAGTTTCATGGATATCGCGAAACAGACGATGCCGGACATCGTGCTGATCAACCTGGATTCCAATCCGTCTCGAGCGCTTCAGATGGTGGGAGAAGTAGCGCGGTCCCAGATCAGCTGTGCTGTGCTTGTGGTCAGCTCGTCCCAGGAAGGCAGTCTGATCCTTCAGGCGATGCGCAATGGAGCCCGTGAGTTTCTTAACCTTCCAATTCAGCTTGAGGATTTTGTCTCTGCGCTGGATCGCATCCGGGTTTCGCTGGGGGGAGGAACAAGCGAAGGAAGTTCTCGTGGCGGCCAGATCATCACGATTGCAGGTGTTGCTGGCGGGGTAGGGTGTACGGCACTTGCCGTTAATGCCGCAGCGATTCTTGCGCAGGAAGCTCGTAATTCTCCGGTAGTCATTGACCTTGATATGACTCTTGGAGACGCGGACGTCTGGCTTGATATCATTCCAGAACATTCGATCCGTGACCTTGCCGATAACATGAGTCGGCTGGATTATGGCCTGTTGAAGCGCTCTTTAACGCGGCACGAAAGCGGCGTTTACCTGCTGCCAAGACCATTGGAAATGGAGCATGCAGATGCTATTCGCCCTGACGACCTGAGGCGAATCCTGGCGTTACTGAAGGCCACCTTCTCACATCTGATCGTGGACACGAGCAAAGTGTTTGGGCGAATGGATCTCGCCGTGATGGAGGTCTCGGACCGTATCCTTCTCATTACACAACTGGACCTTTCCTGCCTTCGAAATGTCATCCGAATCATGCAGTTTCTGGAACATTTCCCAGCGATTCGGGGCAAAGTGGAAATCGTTGTTAACCGCGTTGGGCTTGAAGACTGTGACATTAGTTTGAACAAGGCGCTTGAGGCCATTGGTCGCAGCGTTTTCTGGCAGATTCCCAACGATTATCCGGTGATGGCGGGCGCCCGAAACAATGGGGTGCCACTTTGTCAGTTTGCGCCAAGGTCGAAGCTGACGCGAAGTCTGACGGAAATGGTTCTGCAGTTGTCATCACCCGATCAACCGAACAAGGGTACGGAAGAGCCTGTTCGGAAGCGCGGAGGTCTGTTTGGTCTGTTTGCAGGGCGTTGAGCCCCCACTGCTGATTGATCAAAGAGACGACCGAACAGGTGCTGTCTGAATACCTGCTGGAAACTGAGGGCGGCTTCCCGCAAGCTGGGGGCAGCGATCAGTACTTTCAGGAGTCACCGAGTTCCCGCCTCCGCAGGAATGACGATCCCAGTGTCTGAAAAATCACTCGGCGTCTGATAGCGCAGGACTGACGTCAGTGGGGCTGCTGTAACCAGCCGACGTTCTTCAACGGCCAGCTATGGACCGAACGATGCACCGAGCGTTTTTTGAGTTGACTACTGATCGGTTGACTATTCGATATCGCAGTTTGCTTCGTCAAGTCGCCCTGCCGCTTGCAATTTTGAGTATCGTCTCAACTTCAGGGGGTGACGAACCGAACCGTCGCGTTGCGGTTGGTGACACGGAGTCGGTGATCCACATATCGGGTGCGGCAACCTCCGCCGCGGTTCGTCTGCCGGATTGGTACTCAGCGGGCCGGAGCGAGCAGCTCTCAACAACACCTGAGGACAGCAGTTCCGTTCCGGGCTCCGCGGTGCCTGTCGTCAACGGCAGTGAGGCCGCCCCGGCCGTAACGGATGAACTCGGGGCACTGCAGCGTCGACTTGAGTTGCTGGAGGCGGCAGAGAAGGATCGGACTAAGCGGGATTCTGCAAAGGCCGCGGAGGAAAAGAAAAAGGCAGCCGAGCTGAAGGCCATTCCCGTTGACAAATGGAACGTAAAGCTGGGCGGCCATGTTCAGCTGGACTATGTGAACTGGGCCAGAGCAGACGAAAGCATTACGGGGAATCCCGGGCCCTCGGATTATTTTGAATTTCGACGCCTGCGTCTGGTGGCTGACGGCACGGGGTACGAGAACTGCGATTTTCGGCTTCAGATGACACTGGAACCAGAGACGGTCGGTGAGAGTGGTGGTGCTGTGACTTCGCCTGATGTTAAGGACGCTTACTTCTCAGCGAATGAGATACCCGGACTGGGTCGTTTTCGTATCGGCAATTTTTTCGTTCCATTTGGCCTTGAGCAGGTGACGAACGATACGAACAACATATTCATGGAGCGATCCATTCCGACGCAGGGCGTCTTCACCGCTGATCGTGAGGTGGGGGTAGCGCTTTATAACTGCAGTGAAGATCAGAGCCTTGGCTGGAGCACTGGAGTTTTCTTCGACAGTATCAACGAGGCATTGAAGGAACGTATTGACGATAACCAGGGTTACCGGACGAGTGGTCGACTGACGTGGACCCCGTTTTATGACGACTCTTCGTCAGGACGGTATCTGATCCATACCGGTGTTGGCGTGCTGCATACGCAGGATCAGGATCAGCGGGTTCGTTTTCGTTCACGGCCGCAGATTCACGAGGGGCCCAGACTGATAGACAGTGGTGTGATCAATGCGAATTCATACACGACCGGAAACCTTGAATTTGCGGCCGTCATGGGCCCGGTGACTTTGCAGAGTGAGGCATTTCTGTCGACAGTCAATCAGTTGGGCGGTGGTGCGGAAACACTGGGAGGAGCTTACGCACACCTGAGCTGGTTTTTGACAGGTGAAAATCGGGTCTACGATCGCTTTGGCCAGCACGGCGCCCAGTTTGCAAGAAATGTCCCGAAAGCCAATTTGCGTCTGAACAATGGAGTCCTCAGTCCGGGGGCATGGGAATTAAAGACTCGTTACTCCAATCTGAATCTGGATAACTTTAACAAGGGTCAGTACAACGATCTGACGTGCGGAGTGAACTGGTACTGGAGTGATCGCACTCGCGTCATGTTTGACTGGATCCATCCCGTGACAACGAGTGCGACAACGTTTGGCGACACCACATCGGATATTCTGGCGATGCGATTCGACTTCAACTGGTAGGGAATTGAAGAAGACGCTGTTGTGTCAGTGTTTTGCCGCTGAGAGCTGTTCAGGTTGAATGCGAATCGGTATGGACTTGAATGCCGGGGTTTTGGAAAGGGGGTCAACGCTGTGCGGGATAAGCACATTGGCTTCCGGATAGTACATCGCGGCATTCCCTTCGCGAATATCGAAGGGTCGTACAAGGATGTACCTCATTTCGCCTACAGAACTGCGCACCTGAACTCGCTGATCGACGTGCAGTCCCATTCTCTGCATATCGTGACTATTCATCAGGATGACATCGCGTCTTTCCTGTCCGCGATAGAGATCTTCTTCATCATAAACGACGCTGTTGAACTGACCTTCGGATCTGAGGGTCATCAGTTGCAGCTGATCGGGAGCGAGGTTTCCTGTCGGCGGTGAAGTGACGTGAAACCGCGCTTTTCCGGATGCAGTGGGGAACTGAAAGTTTCGAATGGCTCTGCCGGGAACATGAAACTCCTGCTTTGTGCTTTCGATTGTTCTGAGCGCCGCATAATCCGGAATGAGATCCGCGATTAGCTCCCGGACGGCCGAATGACTTTCCATTTCATTCCAGTTCAGTCTCTGGTCATCCGGAAAGACGCGTCGTCCGAGTTCGGCGAGAATGGAAACTTCGCTTCGGGCATGTGGGTGTCGTGAGGGACCTCCGTCACTGAGTCTGACGAAGCTGAACATGGATTCCTGAGTTGTAGGCTGAGGTTCTTCGTCGCGTGGCAGGACGGGCAGAATGAATGTTTCCTGGCCGGTTCCCCATGCGTGGCCGGTATTGAGTGTTGTGGAAAGATAGACAACTGTCTTGAGTTTTGAGATGGCATCGAAGGCCCGGGCTGCTGCAGGATTACTTCCATAGAGGTTACCACCGAGGCAGAGGGCAAAGTCCATGTTTCCATTCCATGCGGCATCCATACACGCCATGGTATCCAGACCGGGCGTTTTGGGCGCACTGATTCCCAGACGTTGTTCCAGTCGTTCCAGGAGGTGTTGTTTCAGGGCTGGGGTGACTCCCACGGAACCAAGTCCCTGCACATTACTGTGGCCGCGGATTGGCATGAGACCGGCATTTTCCCTTCCGACCATGCCGCGCAGAAGCGCAAGGTTAGCGATCGCGTGGACATTTTTTGTCCCATGCAGATGATGAGTGATACCCATGCACCAGCCGATGACGACGTTTTTCGCTTTCATGTAGCGATGAGCAATGCTTCGGATCTCGTCACGTGAGACACCGGATTCGGCTATCAGTGTCTCCCATGATCGGGACGCGACATCTGAGGCAAATTCCGCGAAGCCCTCTGTATGCTGAGCAATAAACCGGGAATCATGCCCATTCTGTTCGATGACTTCTTTGGCGATGGCAATCAGGAGAGCGAGATCGCCGCCGACATGGGGCTGGATGTACTGGCTGGCGATTTCGGTGCCAAACAGCAGGCTTCGCACATCACTGGGAACACGAAACCGAACCAGGCCGAGTTCTTTGAGCGGATTGATGACGATAATGTCGCCGCCATTGCGTCGAATCTGCATCAGTGACCGCATCAGGCGTGGATGATTGGACGACGGATTAGCGCCAATCAGCAGATAAAGATCCGTGTGATTCAGATCTTCCAGACGTACAGTGCCGGCACCGGTTCCAAGGGCCATGCCAAGGCCAACGCCGCTGGCCTGATGGCAATAAAACGAACAATTGTTGACGTAATTGGTTCCAAAGAGCCTTGCCATCAGTTGAAACAGAAAGCCCGCTTCATTGGAGGCTCTGCCGCTTGCGTAAAAGAACGATTTCTCCGGCCCCGCCAACTGCATTCGTTCTGCGATAACGGAAAGAGCGTGATCCCATGAAGTTGTTCTGTAGGAGTTGGCATTGCGGGGTAGCCAGAGCGGTTCGGCGATGCGCCCGGACATTTCCAGTTGCCTGGACGTCATTGCTCGCAGCTGCTGAAGAGTCATCGATTCTATGGCGTTTTTTTGAATGGCTCCCTGAAGATCAGACGCCATCGCCTGGAAGGATTTTTTGCAAACTTCCGGAAAATGGCCGCCTTCATTGACCATTCCGCCGAGCTGCCCTCCCATACCCACTGCGCACGTTTTGCAGGTATTTCGGGAACGCATCGCCTTCCACATGTTCCACCAGCCGACGCGTTGTGCCAGTTTCAGACTGTACGCGATAGCCTTCCAGCCACCACCACTTGACGGACGTTTCACTGCTGCCATGGAAAGACCAGAGAAAAAAGGGAACTCGCAGGGAAAATTTCCGGGGAGCCTGCAGGTTTGGAAGGCACGGAGAATCAGAAACAATTCGTGATGAAAAGTATAAGCGGCGAACAGCATTCTGCGAATGGAAAACTTCGCTGCTAACCTCGCATTTCGCTGTTGTGGTCAGTTGTTCTCCGTTCGATCAGAAATTGCCGCGCGGAATAGACTGTCTGGATTGCATCCGGGAATGAATCCTGGGACACTAGCCGCTTTGCGTCTGGCGGCATTACAAAAACGTGATCTGCCTGAAATAATCACCTGACGATCATTGCAGCCATCCCGGCAATAGCGCGATGGATGTGCGGTGGTCGAAATCGGCAGCAGACGCAGACACGGATCGCGGGCTGATCAGAATCTCGGAGCGTCAAAGGTAAAGTCTGTTGGGAAGGAAGTTTGCGAACGGATTCCGGAAAATCTCTGGTACGTTTACTGAAACGGAACTCCGTGTCTTCATCCGAGTCTTCAATTGATATGGGGATTCCCACGAAGGCCGCAGTGACCGGATACCTGTCTCTCAGGAGCATGTGGACTCATGAATCCAATTGATCAGTGGAGTCTCGACCAGACTCGCCGACAGTTCTTTGGCGACAACGGACTGCGTATGGGCGGAATATCGCTGGCGATGATGGCAGCGGAAGGATCGCCGCAGGCCGCCGGTGCTGCCGAGCGCGTGCAGCCACCCCTCGCCGGATTTCCGCATTTTGCACCGAAGGCTCGTGCAGTGATCTACCTGCACATGAATGGGGGCCCCTCCCAGCTGGATCTCTGGGACTACAAGCCCGGCTTAACCCAGCACTTCAACGGAGAACTTCCGGATGCCATCCGCCGCGGGCAGCGAATTACAACAATGACCAGTGGTCAATCGCGTCTGCCCGTCGCACCCTCTATGTTTCAATTTTCCAGAAGCGGACGGTGCGGCACATGGGTCAGCCAGTTGCTGCCGCATACTGCGAAGCTGACGGACGAAATTGCGCTGATTCGCAGTGTGCACACCAACGCAATCAACCATGATCCCGCCTGCACCTTTGTGACAACGGGCAGTGAAGTTCCAGGAAAACCAAGTCTTGGATCCTGGCTGTCCTATGGTCTGGGAAGTGAAAGCAACAATCTTCCGGCCTTTGTGGTGCTGACACCACGATGGTCATCAAAGCAGGCGGCCCAGGCGTTGTTTTCTCGGATGTGGAGCAGTGGATTTCTGCCGTCGCGTTATACCGGTGTGGCTCTTCGAAGTTCCGGCGACCCGGTCCTGTACCTCGAGAATCCAGAGGGCGTTGACCGAAACAGCCGCCGTGCCATGCTGGATGCTCTGGCGGGATTAAACCAGCAAACGCTGCAACGATTCGGCGATCCTGAGACACGAACGCGAATGGTGCAGTATGAAATGGCCTACCGCATGCAAAGCAGCGTTCCGGAACTGGTCGACCTTTCGGGAGAATCCAAAGCCACACTGGATTTGTATGGGCCGGAGGTGACGAATTCCGGCACATTTGCAGCGAGTGCTCTGCTGGCACGGCGGATGGTGGAACGAGGTGTCCGTGTTGTTCAGATTCTGCACCGTGGCTGGGATCAACACGGTTCGCTGCCATCAGAGATTCGCCACCAGTGTTCTGATATTGACCAGCCATGTGCCGCTCTGATTCAGGACCTGAAGCTCCGAGGCCTTCTGGACAGCACGTTGATTGTCTGGGGCGGAGAGTTCGGACGCACCGTCTACTCACAGGGGACACTGACCAGCACAAACTATGGCAGAGACCATCACCCGCGAAATTTCTGCATGTGGCTCGCGGGCGGTGGAATTCGTGGTGGTATCGTGCATGGTGCCACGGACGACTTCAGTTATAACGTTGTCGAAAACCCCTGCCACGTAAATGATCTCAACGCGACAATTCTGCACTGCCTTGGAATTCAGCATGATCGGTTCAGTTATCGATTTCAGGGGCTTGATCAGAAGTTGACGGGAGTGGAACCCCAACGTGTGATCTCGGAAGTACTTGTGTAAAAGTGGCACAGTCGGCCTGATGGTCCGACAATTCAAACGGATCAGGTGCTGCGAACAAGCTGCTCCGGAACCGGAGGTCGATTTTCATGAATCAGGAACATCGCGTGTCGTTATTTCCGGAGAGAATGCTT
The DNA here is from genome assembly GCA_903871805.1 of uncultured Planctomycetaceae bacterium. Taxonomy (GTDB): domain Bacteria; phylum Planctomycetota; class Planctomycetia; order Planctomycetales; family Planctomycetaceae; genus SXXK01. The sequence continues at coordinate 13,053 of CAIQIE010000409.1, forward strand.
CACCGCATTCAACAAACCTCGGTAATCGCCGTGCTGGTCATTGACCAGCCACGGCATGCGGTACAAACCGCGAAAGCACTGTTAGCCGGGGGCGTGGCTGCCATGGAGTTGACACTGCGGACACCAGCAGCACTGGAGTGCCTGAAAGCGGTGACCGAGGAAGTTCCGGAGATGATCGCCGGAGTCGGGACAATTATTTTTCCGGAACAGGTCGAAGCCGTAGTTCGTGCCGGGGCTCAATTTGGAGTCGCACCGGGAACAAACCCCGAAGTGATCAGACAGGCGGCTCAGTGCCAACTTCCGTTCGCTCCGGGAATTGTCACGCCAACAGACGTTGATATTGCCGTTCGTCACGGGTGTCGGGACTTGAAATTCTTTCCAGCAGAGCCCTCCGGAGGACTGCCGATGCTGGCCAGCATCAAGGCTCCTTATGCACACCTTGGAGTGCGATACATTCCGCTTGGCGGTATCGCTGCCGGCAACCTCGCGGCATGGCTCAGAGACCCGGACGTACTTGCGGTTGGTGGATCGTGGCTGGCAAAAAAAGAGCTGATTGAATCAGAAGCCTGGGATCGTATTTCGCAGTTAGCCGCTGAAGCTCTGGCGATTGTGCGGACTGTTCGCGGGCCCGTGGTGACGGATCAACAAAAAAACGGCGCACTCGAAGTGGAACCTCCTGAGGGTATTTGTCTCGATTTCCCGGATTGACCTGAAAAATCGTCGTCAAATCCGGAAAAGTCAACGTGTTCAGATTACGCAACGTAATCGTTTTCCTGCATGAAATCGGACTTTGCCTGGTCATGAATGCCGCAGGATGCGAAGATTCCGGTTTGTCGGACCACCAACAGCGACGATTAATCCTGTAGCGCACAGCAGGGTTGTTGTGCGGAGCCTGCTGTACAGGGCCAGGTTGTCAGGATGACGTCCATGAAGTGTGTCGTATCGTTTGCCGTTTTTGTCATTGCTGTCCTCGCGGTTCAGCAGTCTTCGTCAGCTCAGGATGCACAATCATCCCAGGATCTGACTGCGAATTCCGGGCAGGAAGTGCCCACCGGATTTCTTCCGAGTACCAATTCGCTTTCAAAGTTTACCCAGAAGCGAACCTGGAACCCCAAAACGAATACGGGATCCTTCAACGGGTATTCTGTATACCGATCGACGCCAAATTATGGATCACCGGGATCTGGCGGCAACGGTTTTCATCACTACCCTGCCCCGATGGATCGATACACAAATTGGTATCGTCCGAAAGCCGCGACTCTTACCCAGGGCGAGCGCTGCGAACCTGACGCTTTCCGCCCCAGAGGATTTGGCAACATTTTTGCTCGTCCCTGCGACGGTTTTCGTATGGACTATGAGCCGTATGCCATCGGTGATACGGTCTCCACATACGGTCCATCCTATATGCTCCGGGCTCCGGATCCTCGCTGCAAATGCTGCGGGAATGGCGACTGCGATCATGGCCATAAGTGCGAGCAGTGCCGGTAAAGTCCGCGTGGCTGGACAGGACGCGGCGTCTGACGCGGTATGAAGCGGAGTTTCTGTCGCCGATGACAGCTGCAGAAAAAGGCAAACGGATTCCATTAGCACTGCTTTGACAGGGTCCGACAGGCGGATCTTTCCAGTCGGACTGGATGAGCGGAGAAGGAAACACGTTCTGCGACCGCATCGCTGGCGAGTAGCGGAGTGCTGCAATCCTCGTGAAGGAAGCGTGCGTCCGGCAGTCGGTAGGATTTGCAAGGATCCTGAGTGTCTTTTTGTTGTGGAGCACTCGACTGAAATGAGAGCATTGTTAGCCGGGCAGGCGGCGGGGTTTCATTCATGATGACGCGCGGCGAGTCCACGTTTGAATCAACGATTGTGATTTCCGGGGTGGGCCTGATTGGCGGATCAATTGCGGCGGCAGTTCGCATTCGCTTTCCGGAAACCAGAATCATTGGAATCGGTCGAAGTCGGGAAAGACTTTCTGCAGCAACTGCTCAGGGTTTGATTGACGAGGGGCTGGAAACGATTGCAGCCGGCAGTATTCCTGCCGGCTGCTTCGGCGTTGTCTGTCTGCCCGTTGAGCAGATCTCGGGGGTTGCCCGGGATCTGCTGGAAGCTGGTTGCGCCGCAGTCACCGACGCAGGCAGCGTCAAAAAGTTGATCTGTGAAGAGTTCGCTGGCGAGCCGCGTTTTGCGGGATCGCATCCAATTGCGGGGAGCGAGCAGAGTGGGTTTGAGCACGCCATGGGCGACCTCTTCGACGGGCGAATTTGTGTGGTGTGTCCCGGAGCTGCTTCAGCCACGACCTTGTCGCGAGTCACAAGGTTCTGGCAGGGTATCGGTATGAAGATCCGCCAGCTGACGGCGGATGAGCATGATCATATCCTTGCTTTGACCAGCCATTTGCCCCACGTCCTTGCGTCGGTCACCGCAGGATGTGTGCCTCCGGAATACCTCGAGTATGCGGGAACCGGTTTTCGCGACACCACCCGCATCGCTGCCGGATCCGGAGCGATCTGGACTTCGATCCTGCTGGAAAACCGTGACGCATGCCTTGCGGCAATTGACGTGGCCGAACATGGGCTTGCTGCGGTGCGTGCAGCGATTCAGAGGCGGGATGCCGGGGAGTTGCGAGAGATCTGGGATCGGGCCGCTCGAATCCGCCGAGCGATGGATGGAACCCCGGTTCGGGAAAACTAAAGGCTTGCGCATCGGACGAAAGGGGCAATTTCAGAAACAAAACGGACTTCCGCAGGCCTGGAGGTTGACGGCAGCAATCGCAGCGAATGAAGATAGGAACGCTGGGGGCGCCTGCATGTAGACCGGAGGACCCAGCTCCGGACAGTTTTTTGTCCGTGACCACACTTTGTAAGCATTTCGGAATTAAAGGATGCCCCAGGCTGCGGTTGTGACTGCACTGTGGGAAAACAGGCTCGACCAGGGCTTTGAAGATCTGAGGATAGCATGCTGGATCCTGACGTACGGCGTCGAACGATCACTCCGGCTGAAACGGAGCGGATCGTCCCATTCGAAATCCTTCTGGATCGTATTGCAGAGGAACGAACGGCTGCGTGGGTCCAGACCCGCAGGCATCTGCATCGCCATCCGGAACTGAGCGGCCAGGAATTTCAAACAACGCAGTTTATTGCAGAACGACTTCGCTCGCTTGGAATTGAGCCTGTTATTCTCGACCGGCAGGTGGGATGTACGGCGGATCTGACCCTTGGAAAACCTGGATCCGGGGCACCGCTGATTGCGATACGCGCCGACATCGATGCCTTACCCCTTCAGGATCGTAAGACGGTCGAGTACTCCTCAGAGTGCGCAGGGGTCACTCATGCCTGCGGGCATGACGTGCACACGACGATTGCACTCGCCGTCGCCGAAACTATGGTTCGACTCGCTGAGAAACTGACGGAAACCGACACTCCGTCTGTCAACCTGCGGTTTATCTTTCAGCCCGCGGAAGAAATTGCTGAAGGCGCTGCATGGATGGTGGAAGCCGGCGCTCTGCAGGGCGTACAGCACATCCTCGGGCTCCACGTGGACCCGATGGCTCAGATTGGCCGCATTGGAATTCGTTACGGCGTTCTGACAGCGCATGTCGATGAAGTCTCATTTGTCGTCCGTGGAAAAGGCGGACATGCAGCCCGGCCGCAGCACACCACAGACCCGCTGCTCACTGCCGCGACACTGATCACCACCCTTTATCAGCAGGTCCCCAGACAAACCGACGCCCTGCACCCAACGGTCTTCACTATCGGCTCCATCCATGGGGGAATGGCATCCAACGTCATTCCGGATGAAATCCGTCTTGAGGGCACACTTCGCACCACAGACAAAGCCGTTCGAATTAAAGCGATTAACGCGATTGGTAACATCTGCAGAGGACTTGGTGAGGCGACTGGCAATCAGATCGAAGTGGAGTTTCGCTGTCCGCTGGGAGCCGTCTTCAATTCCACAACAGCCACGTCAGCCTGCGAACACTCTGCAATTCAGGTTGTTGGAAACGCCAACGTCACTCTCATCGAAAAACCCAGCATGGGTGGCGAGGACTTTGCGGTGTACCTTGAACACGTTCCCGGCTCGCAGTTCCGCCTTGGATGCGCTGCGGCACCAGGAGAGTGGCCGCTGCTGCACTCACCCTTCTTTGATGTGGATGAGCGAGCTATTGAAATTGGTGCGAGGGTTCTGACGCGTGCCGCGTTGCTGTTGGGCCTGATGTAATTCCGCAGAATCCGGTGGTTCAAGACAGGTTCACGGAGTTTTGCCAGGGTGCACACAGCGCGTTTGTCACGGGCAGTTCCGGCGGCTTGAAGCCGCACACCCTGAGGCAGAGACGCTTTCCCTGGGGTGCCACAATGCCTCCTTCGATGAATGTGTCCCCCCTTAAGTTCACTTTCCTGTCTTCGTCCCTGCAATTGCGCTGCGCGGCCGACAACGGGGCTGCGGGCCAGGCGGTACACTGTAAGATTCCTCAGTGCGGATGGACATATGGAGGGCTGGCATGAGTTGCCGCAACGGGTCAACGAGCCGCGGCTTTCCAGAAGCACCCGCATCGCCATTTTCCGAGCCATTCTGCAGATTTCTCACTCGCTGGCTTCGCTTAACGCGTTCACCCAGAACGAATTTGGCCAAAACACCGCATGATTTCTCAATGGGAAGATGACATGCAAAACTGCGGCACAACAGAAATCTTGCATAAGCCGCTTTCCGCAAAATTTGCGGTCGCTGATCCACAGAACTCGACATGGCGATCAGGCGAATCCCGACCACTTGAGTTTTCTCAAGATATTTTGCAAATTTGATTGAAGCGACAAGCCGCGATAGCAAGAATTTTACTTTAGGCTGCATTTGCGACGAGGAGATTGCCGGGCTAACTGGACTCCGGCGGGGATCATCACGCGTTAGCGACACTCGATGTCAGGGCGAATTCTCTTTCGCGCTTCCGTTGGGGAGCAGCCTGAAATTCTGCCAGACGTTCCGGGGCCAAATTCGATGGCAGGAAGGTGGCCACATCAGCAGGTGTGATTCCTCGGTGGACTCATGGGGATTCCGTGGTGAAGTCCGTCGCCCGACTCTGTCACGCACCATGCGACTGGGCAACATCGGCAGCGTGCGGAGCCTCTGCGCATTTATCACATTCTACCCATACAACCGGCGGCCGCCAGGAAATACGAACCCGAGTCGCCAGCGGGGCATTGCACGCAGTGGCGTACTCGCCCAAACGCAGGTCCTCGCTGCCGCTTCGGGTTAGTATTTGCCGCTGCCCCAACAATACCGGACGGCTTGCGTTGTTCCGCTTCAAGAGGGGGAATACACATAAGAAAGGTCGATGGCCTCTGCCTGATCCCTTCCCTGCGAACAGGGGACAAACTCCAGTAACCACAGAACATCCGTACACTTTCCACAAGAATCAGGGACGCAGGAATTGCCGTTTCTCGGCCGTCACGGGTGCATAAAGGACGACTGAAGCACAATTCGGGCTGCTTCACCTTGACCATGCAGAACAGGTTTGCGACAAAACGGGGACGTGTGACCAGAGAGATCGGTCCAGCGACGTGTCAAATCCGCCCCAGGGAACAGGGGCATCAGACTGGCGAAGGAGTGCCCTAATCGTGAAGAAACTTGCACTTGCTCTTACGGCTGCGTTGGCGGTCGGAATTCAGATGCCCGCCCGGGGTCAGGAACAGGCAGCGCCAAAGCAGGCTGCCCCGAAGGCCGCAGCAGCAGCAACAACGGAGCGAGCACCAAGCCGCGTCGGCCTGATCGATATGGCAAAGGTGTTTGAAGGCTACTCCAAGTTTAAGGTCCTGCGTGACGAGTTGGCGGCCGAGATTGAACGCAGTGATGCTGAAGCCCGCGTGATGGTCGAGAAGATGCAGGGCATGCAGAAGGAAATGCAGGAAAGCGGACTTCAGCCTGGCAGTGCCGAGTACGAAGCCAAAGAAAAGCAGATTCTGGACGCGAAGGGCGAATTTGAAGCATTCCGCGCCGCGACCCAGCGGAAACTGGCTCGCCGTGAATCTGAGATGTTCAAGGAGATCTACGCAGACACCACAGCGATGATCCGAAAATACGCTGAGTGGGCTGAGTACACGGTAGTGATTCGCTTTGACAGCAAGGATATCGAAGACGACACGCCGCCGGCCGAAGCAGTTCAGCGAATGAACAAGCTGGTCGTGTTTTACCAGCCTGACAATGACATTACCGGAGTGGTTCTGCAATCGCTCAACAAGCAGTACGAAGGTTCCGCAGGAAAGACGCCAGTGCGAACGACTGGAGCAACTGTGGCACCAAAGAACTAGCTTGTTTGGGGCTGACGATCACAAGATCAAGTGGTTGAAATGGGCAACAAGAGCGCAGGGGCAGCGGGGATACTGATTCCCGCTGTCTTTGTTTTGAGGCAAACTTGTGGTCCTCGTAATTCCGGGACAGGGCCTCACCTTCACGAACCGTTTGCGCAACAGTGTGGCCGTGGGGTCGCTGGCGATCGGTTTGCTATCCCAGCGAGAGTCGGGATCACAGGTTACAGGATCAGTCGATTCCCGGATTCATGGGAAAGACGTTACCGGGGCGGGTACGAAAGCTGCAGTTTTTCAGCAGACTGTTTAGTCCGGGGGGCATTCTGAATGCTGATGGGTATTTCAAATAATTCGACGCAGTGCACACTTGCTCGTCCGGCGGTGATTGCGGGCCCGGGGCTATTTCACGGTGTCGACTGTCGTGTACGGCTATTGCCTGCGGCTGAGAATACGGGAATTATTTTTCGCCGAGTGGATCTTGCATCTCGTCCTGAGATTCGTGCGCACGTTGACTACGTTGTGCCGGGTTCGCGAAGAACCATACTGGCGGCCAACGGAGCCACCGTCGAGACAGTGGAACATCTTTTGTCGGCACTGGCTGGATTGCGTGTCGACAATTGCATCGTTGAGTTGAGCGCCCGTGAATTACCGGCACTTGACGGTTCAAGCCTGCCATTCTGCGAGGCCATTCTGGAGGCTGGAATGAACCAGCAGACAGCGTTGCGTCGCACGGTATGCATTGCGGAACTGCAGCGAATCTCAGAACCTGCAAACGGGCAGTGGATTGAGTGCATTCCGAGCTTTACAGACGACCTGGTAATTGACTACCTGCTGGACTACGGATCTGAGTCTGCATTGCCGTCTCAGTCGTGGGCCGTTCAGGTCACTCCTGAAATGTATCTCAGAGAAATCGCTGCCGCCCGGACCTTTGTGATGGCTGCCGAAGTCGAGGCCTTGCAGGCAGCTGGTTATGGCCGTCATCTGACGGGCCGTGACCTGGTCGTATTTCGGGCTGACGGCACGGTGGTGGACAATCGCCTTCGCTGGTCGAATGAGCCTGTGCGGCATAAGATACTGGACTGCATCGGAGATCTTGCACTTAGCGGTCGAAATTTTATGGGCAGAATTGTCGCACGCCGGAGTGGTCACAAATTGAATCATGTCATGGCAGAATTCCTGTCGACGATAGAAAACAGCGTCAAGATCCTGAGTCGTGCCGCCTAAGGCATGGGTCGGAGATGATCGCAGGATGCGGTCACCGAAAACAATCAGCAGCAAATCAGTCAGCACACCAACAGATCAGGATGATCAGTATGGAAACAAGGATCTCTCCGCTGTCACAGGTTGATCCCCGGGCAAGAATTGGCAAGGGAGTGGAAATTGGTCCCTTCTGCCTTGTCGGGCCCGACGTGGAAATTGGTGACCAGACGGTGCTGACCAGTCACGTGGTCATCGTCGGCAGCACGCGAATCGGTGCAGGGAATCGCTTTTCCCCAAACTGCGTCATTGGTGGCGATCCACAGGACGTTAGCTGGCAGGATTCCAAAACAGAAATTCACATTGGTGACAACAACATCTTCCGCGAGGGTGTCACAGTAAATCGCGGTGCCGAGAAAGAGGACGGGGTGACCCGCATCGGCAACAACAACATGTTCATGGCAAACAGCCATGTGGCACACAACTGCCGGATTTACAACAACGTGATTCTGGTGAATGGAGTGCTCCTGGGCGGCCATGTGCATGTGCATGACGGAGCGATTGTTTCCGGAAATTCAGTAGTACACCACTTTTCAACGCTTGGGCGTTTGAGTTTTGTCAGCGGCGGCTGTCGTGTTCCGCATGACATTCCTCCGTTCATGCTTGCAGCCGGCAGTGACAACCCGGAATTGAAGACGATCAATGTGGTGGGCATGAAGCGGGCGGGAATTTCTTCCGCCACCATTGATCTTGTCAAAGAAGCCTTTCGGTTGCTGTACAGAAGAAACCGTTCGCTGGAAGAAGTCCGGCAGTATTTCGCGAACATGCTTGGCGATGTGGTACCGATGGAGCTCGCATCACTGCTGACGTTCGTGGAAAATCAGAAGGCTGGTAAGCTCGGGCGAGCGAGGGAAGCGATTCGCAACAAGCCACCGGAAGTGAAGCCACAATCAGCAGAGGAACGAAAAGCCGCATGAAACCTGTACGACTGGCTGTAATCGGAGTTGGCGCGCTCGGGCAGCACCATGCACGAATCCTTTCGGCGATGGGCGGCGTAGAGCTGGTCGGCGTGGTTGATTCGCGTGAAACGCAGGGACGAGAGATCGCGGCAAAATTCGGGACTCAGTGGTTCTGTGATACGGACGGAGTCATTGGCAACACCGACGGTGTTGTTGTTGCGGTGCCGACGGTTGCGCACGACGCTGTTGCCCGTCCGTTCCTTGAGCGTGGAACCGCCGTACTGATGGAGAAGCCGCTCGCTCATGATTATGAGACAGCATTGCGTCTTCACCGCATTTCCATGTTCCGCCGCGGCATTCTTCAGGTTGGACATGTGGAGCGATTCAATCCGGCGTTTGAATTGCTGCAGCAGAAGTCAGGCATCCCGTTGTATGTCCGATGCCAGAGAGTCAGTCCTTACACATTTCGTTCCACGGACATTGGCGTCGTTCATGACCTGATGATTCACGACATAGATCTTGCGTTGTCGCTGACGGGGTCAACTGTGGAGAGCGTGGATTCTTTTGGGGCAGTGACATTTGGCCCGCACGAGGATCTTGCCATGGCCCGTTTGCGGATGGCGAACGGGGCGATTGTGGATCTGACGGCCAGTCGAATGAATCCGGCTCCCGAGCGGACCATCCAGGTCTGGAGTGACCGGGGCTTTGTGTCGGCGGACCTGCAGTCACGGAAGGTGACCTGTTGGGCCCCCTGTGCCGCGATGGCCGCGAACCCCGGCATGGTTCGGGATATTGTGGCTGCCACGCCAAATCCACTGACATTAAAGGATGAAGTCTTTTCGAAGTGGATCACCAGCGAGACTCTGCAGGCCTCAGCGGCAGATGCCCTGACCGCGGAGCTGCAGGACTTTGTATCCTGTATTCGCGAAGGCCGTCGCCCTCGTGTTTCGGGTGAAGACGCGGTAGCGGCAATGGAAGTGGCTGATCGAGTTTTGTCTGTGATGACAGGCTGGTCATGGCAAACGAGTAGCGGGATGCAGCAGCGACGCGCGGTTGCGTAGTGTTTCGAGAACCCTTCATCAGGCGAGTGAGTCGCCTGGGGAAGGTGCATGGATGAAATCCGGATTTCGTTTCCGATTTCGTTCATTCCGCGTGCGAAAGTTTCCAGAAATGGCATAATGCGCCCTCAGAGACACAGGGCCACGGCCCTGTGTTACCTCCTTGGCTTATTCTCTGCATTTCTGCTGTCAGACTCACATATGGCAGATACAAACCTTCCTGAAAACCCGCTGCAGCTTGCGCAATTTGGGCGACTGGAACTGATTGCGCAGCAGCTTGTTGAGGGAGTGATGATGGGGCGACATCGCAGCCCCTTCAAGGGATCCAGCGTTGAGTTTGTTGAGCACCGGGAATACTACCCGGGCGACGAAATCCGCCACATTGACTGGAGAGCCTTCGGAAAGACCGGACGCTATTACGTCAAGGAATTTGAAGACGAAACCAATCTGCGAGCACACATCCTTGTTGATGCCAGTGGCAGCATGGCATATGCCGGACAGCAGGTCAGTAAGTTTCAGTATGCAAAGATGATGGCAGCATCCATCGCCTGGCTGCTGCTGTGTCAGCGGGACGCGGTCGGCCTGACCGTTTTCGACACAAGGCCTCGCGAAACGGTTAAGGCCTCCAGCAATCGCGACACTTTTCGTCGGATGGTTGAGATACTTGACGGAACCACTCCGGGACAGGAAACCAGTCTTTCGGCCGTTCTTGAGACCGCCGTGCAAACCATTCCTCGACGCAGCATGATCATTCTTATCAGTGACTGTTTTGAAGAGCCGGAATCGCTGGTGCGTGTGCTGCAACGCTGCCGTCATGCCAGGCACGAAATCGTGATTTTGCGGATTGCCGCACCGGAAGAAGAGCAGTTTCCTTTTGACAGGCCAACGCAGTTTCGCAGTCTGGAGCAGACGGGGCAGCGAATGCTTGTGGATCCTGTGCGTTTGCGGCAGGAGTATCTGCGTCAGTATGAGCAATTTAGTGAGACCATGCGAAGAGAGTGTGGGGCGCTGGGGATCAGCTACCGGCGGATTCTGACGAATGAATCGCTGCAGACGGCTCTTGGAAGCTGGCTGACAGAACGCAACGACAGTCGGACTGCGGGACGTCAGTTGTGAAGCCGCAAACACTCCGCTCGGGTTTCTTAAACGGGCGTACTGACCGTTTGCCTCAATCTCTGGCAACGGACCGCAGAATGACACGAACTCCCGGACTCGGCCACCTTCCGTGGTGTGCGCAGTGAAAGGCCGAATTCTTTTCAAATCGCCGGACTGAGAGAGACCTGCATGAGATTTCTGAATTCAATGCTGCCGGTACTGTTACTTCTGGCAGGTGCAGACGCTGTCAGGGGAATTGAAGACCGACCGAATATTTTGTGGATCAGTTGCGAGGACATTAGTCCGCACCTTGGATGCTACGGAGACCGAAACGCCAGAACGCCGAATCTTGATCAATTGGCCAGCGAGGGCACGCTTTTTACGCACGCATTTTCCTGTCACGGCGTCTGTGCCCCCAGTCGGACGGGGATCATTACCGGAATGTTTCCATTGGCGCTTGGTGCCAACCACATGCGTTCCAGAGTTCGGCTTCCGGAAGACGTCCGTCTGTTTCCAGAGTTGCTGCGGAATGCCGGATATTACTGCACCAACAACAGCAAGACGGACTACAACATTGAATGGGTGCGGCGGCAGGTCTGGGACGACAGTTCGGACAGCGCTCACTGGAAGAACCGCAGTAGGTCTGATCAGCCATTTTTCAGCGTCTTTAACCTGACGATGACACATGAAAGCAAAGTCTGGCCTAAGGGATGGCAGACGATTGTCGGGGAGTTAGGCGAAGGGGAAAGACATGAGCCTTCCGGGTTCATGGTGCCACCGATTTACCCGGATACGGAGGCCGTACGGGGTGATCTCGCCAGAATTGCGGACCTGATTACGGTTATGGATCGGCGCGTGGGAGAAATTCTGCAGGAGTTGGAAGACGCGGGGTTGGCAGACAGGACTCTGGTGATGTTCTGGTCAGATCACGGCGACGGATTGCCTCGAGCGAAACGGTGGACCTATGATTCGGGAACGCGAGTTCCGCTGGTGATCAGGGTTCCTGAAAAATATCTTTCGTTTTCGGGATCGTTAAAACCGGGAAGTCGGGACGAGCGGATGGTCAGCCTGCTGGATCTGGGGCCGACGGTACTTCACCTGGCCGGCGTGACGGTACCGGAGTACATGCAGGGACGACCGGTTTTGGGGCCACAAAAACAGGGCGGTTACACCTATATTCACGGAGCCCGCGATCGACTGGATGAACGGCAGGACCTTGTCAGAAGTGTTCGGACGCGAAAATATCGTTACGTCAGAAATCTCATGCCCTGGTATCCGGCACTTCAGCATGTGGCGTATGGGGAACAGAATGAGACACTGAAAGAAATGCGGGGGTTGCTCGCGGCGGGAACACTTTCCGACCAAAGTCAGCAGTGGTTTCGGGAGCGAAGCACTGAAGAACTTTACGATCTGGACGCGGATCCATGGGAAGTCAGGAATCTTGCGGAGCATCCGGAGATGACTGAGATTTTGACGTTGCATCGTGCTGAGTGCGATCGATGGCAGCGAGAGACAATGGATGTGCATTTGATTCCGGAAGTGATGCTTGAGGAGGAGGCACGGAGATCTGGTGGCGTGCGCGCGAGGATCTTCCGGGGACCGGGGGGCCGAGAGCGGCTGGCACGCATATTGGAGGCAGCGAAATCCGCATCGGCGACCCCTCGGCAAGCTGGGGTGCGTCGGCCGGTTGTGGACGAGGACCCGGTGATTTATTGGTGGAATCTGACGGGAGTGATTCGGCGGGGCGACATTTTCGCAAATATCGAAAACTTCCGAGAAGCCAGCGGACATACGTCACCGGCCATTCGGATTCTTGGAGCAATTGGGTTGGCCCGGGCGGGAAAGTCCGACGAAGTGGCCTCTGAAATTGCCGGGTTGCTGCAGCATGACAGTGAATTTGTGCGGCAGGCAATGATGCGGGAAATTGACGAAGCGGGCGTCGATGTTGTCAGAAGGTGGGTTCCTGAGGTGAAAAACTTTGAGAAAGACGAATATTTTCAACGGTTACTGGAACACGCCAGGTCAGAGATGTGAAGGAAATGGGCGGCGCTGCATGCCGATAAATGGGTAAATTGCGTAACATTTCCGCTGAGGACCGAATTTTCGGAACTTTCAGGGGTTCCCAACCGCAAGAGGGGCCACTCGCTGGTTGCGTCCCCCAATGGTACACCTATAATCAGGCAAGTAGTTTCAACCCGGGTTTCCCAAAGGGGACCGAAGGCTTGGTGCGACCGGAGATCGTTGCAGATGTTCATGTGGTTTCGCAATGTCTGGATGTCGGTGTTCACCGTTTTGCAGGGCATGTATGTCACTCTGCTGACGATGTTCAAGACGTATAACCGTCGGACGTTTACTGAGATTTACGAGTATCCGGAGGTACCGGTGAAAGTGAAACCGCGATATCGTGGTTTCCACCGGTTTGATCTGACGACTTGTATTGGGTGTGAAAAGTGCGCCGTGGCCTGTCCGGTGGACTGCATTTATATTGACAAGGAAAAAAGTCCTGTTGGCAAGGGCTTCAGGATCAATGGATTCACGATTGACTACACCAAATGCATGTTTTGTGCGTTGTGTGTTGAGCCGTGCCCTGTCGACTGTATTTTCATGGGTTCAAACTACGATTTGAGTGGTTACAGCCGTGACGGGTGCATTGTGGACTATGCTCGGCTGCCTCTGCAGATTGCGTGGGGTAAGGCGACTTTAAATCCGACTGTTGTTGCAGAATCCAAGGTCCTGCATCAGCCAGTTTGGGTGAAGGGTGAGCCAAGTCCGTTTGAGTTTGCTGGCGCAGAGCACTAGTAGAAAAAAGTAGGGTGATCAAAGCATCCTGCCTGAATGGCTGAGGTTCCTTTTATCGCTGCAAATGCTGCTCGGAAAAACAAAAATGGTCGCTTTACTGTCTGTTGAAGATGTGAACAGTCGTCTTCCGTTGGTGCGTTGCATCATGGCAGACGTGGTGGATCTTTACAGAGATCTGCAACTGCGTCGGAAGCGTCTGCAGTCTTTGCGTGAACGTTATCCGTCGTCACCTCCGGGTGATTCGATTTATGAGCAGGAGGTCGTCCAGATGGAGGACGAGCTTGCACGTGATGAGATTCGGATGGAGGGGTTTGAGAAAGAGTTGCAGCAGATTGGTGGAAGTCTTTCGGATCCGGAGCGAGGTGCTGTGGATTTTATCGGTGAGATTTCAGGAGAACGAGTGAAGTACTGTTGGTGCCTTGGTGAGTCGGAATTGGCTTACTGGCATGGCAGTGTGTGTGCCGAGTCAGAGCGGAGGCCGTTGCTTCACGAGGCAGAGTTTTCTTCGGGTGCAGAGTTTCGAGGTCAATCGTTCTGAGTGCTGTTTGGCGATTCTGTGTTGAAATTTGAACTGCCGAGTGTTCGTCAGGAAATTGATAACGCTGAGTGTGGTTTGGCAGCGTATTAGTTGTATGCGTCAATCGAGTTGGTGAGTTTTCATCGGTCTGGCGGGACGGTTACATCCCGATGTGATCAAAAAGGCGATCAGAAATGACGGATCTCGTTGGTCATTTTTTGGTGTTTGGGCTGCTGGCTACTGCTTTTTTGATGGGGCCGTTGGTACTTGGCCGGATTCTTCGTCCACGTTTGCCGACCCCTGAGAAGGACGCCATTTATGAGTGTGGAGAGCCTGCAATTGGTTCCAGCTACATTCAATTTGACCTTCGTTTTTACGTGGTTGCCTTGTTGTTTATCATTTTTGACGTGGAAGTAGCCTTTTTCTTTCCATGGGCTTCAGTCTACGGCAGCGTGATGCAGCTCGCGGACTCTCGCCTTGACGAAGCCGCTCGGCATGTGCTGAGCGCCAGGTTGTTAAGTGTGAGTCCGGAGAGTCTTTCGGCGTCAGAAGTGATCTCTGTTGAAACGGCTCTGCAGATTGGCTGGCTGGGTCTCGCTGACATCCTTGTGTTTTTTGGGATTCTGCTCGTGGGATTTGCCTACGTGTGGAAACGTGGCGATTTGGACTGGATTCGTGCTTTGACCAAAAAGTCAGTGCAGGCAGCGGATCAATCGTTGGTGTCCTCAACGCGTTAAGGTTGTGTGGGGGCTGCCTGCCTTTCGGCAGTGGTGATCATTTCAGAAAAAGCATGGGGGCCGTAGCGGCTTCTGAGCAGAAAAGCAACTGGAACTTCGTATGAATATCGATCAGATACATTCACTGCTGCTCGAACGCTTTGGAGAGACTGTTGTTGGCACGGAGCCAAAGCGGGCCATGGATCCATGGATTCAGGTGGATCAGGAATCTTTGGTAGCGGTATGTCGCTTCCTGCATGACGATTCGCGTCTGCTTTTTGATCACCTGAACGACCTTTGCGGTGTGGATTACCTTGAGCCAGACGCAAAGAAGTTGGCGAAGTTTGGCCATGAACCGCATATCGAGGTGGTCTATCACCTCACCAGCATGACGCATCGTATCCAGCTGAAACTGAAGGTCTGTGTACCGCGCTGGAAAGACGGAGTTCAGGGGCAGCTGCCAGTCGTGCCATCGGTCAGTTCTGTTTGGGGAATTGCGAATTGGCATGAACGGGAGGCCTATGATTTGGTCGGAATCGATTTTTCCGGGCACCCTAATCTCCGGCGAATCCTGTGTCCGGAGGACTGGTCTGGGCATGCATTGCGGAAGGACTACGAATTTCCATTGGAATACCATGGAGTTCGAGGTCGCTGACAGGATGGAAGTGACGCTGATGATTGGTTTTCGCTGATCGTGGCATATCCTTGTATTGGCGAGTGCGAGAATTGCGGGGCTGGTGGACACGTACAGATCGTGGCCGTGGCCACGCGTGGCATGTGGGTTTGAAGCATTTTGGTTTGAACACAGGTGTTCGATGTTCCTGCGGGCGGTTAAGAACCTGCTGGGGCAATGATCAAGAGGACGGGTGACGTATGAGTCTGGTAATTGAAGATCCTCGTGTTGTGGAATTTGACGTTCAGACCGATGAAATGCTGGTAAATATGGGGCCGCAGCATCCTAGCACTCACGGAGTGCTTCGTTTGCTTCTGCGGACGGACGGTGAGATTGTGCATGAGTGCACACCGCACATCGGCTACCTGCATCGATGTGCCGAGAAGATCGGAGAGAATCTCAGCCCTCCGCAGTACATCCCCTACACAGACCGCATGGATTATCTTGCGGCCATGAACATGAATCTTGGGTTTGCACTGGCGATTGAAAAAATGATCGGCATGAATGTGCCGGACAAGGCTGTGCACCTGAGGGTTCTGATTGCGGAGCTGAGCCGTATTTCCAGCCATCTGGTTGGCATGGGAGCCTATGGTCTGGACCTTGGCACATTCAGTCCTTTTTTGTACGCGTTCCGCGAGCGTGAAATTATCCTGGACTTTTTTGAGGAAGCGTGCGGGGCTCGGTTGACGTGCAGTTACCTGACGATCGGTGGTGCAACGCACGACTTGCCTGAAGAAATTGAAATTCCTGATGGGTTAGCGTCTTTAACCGGCAAAAAGCCGGGTGAGCGATATCCATTTCTGGATGTCCTGGAAATGTTCCTGCAGTGGCTGGAGCCCAGAATCTGGGAATACCACACCTTGCTGACCAGAAATGCCATCTTTATTAAGCGGACCGCTGGCCTGGGAATTCTTTCCAGAGAAATGGCGATCAGTTACGGATGCACGGGGCCGGTACTGCGTGGCAGTGGTGTGGATTTTGACCTGAGACGGGATGGGGAAAAAATCTACACCCGAATGTACGAAGGTTATGAGTATGAAATTCCGGTGGCACCGTTTGCGGAAGCACCGAGAGAGGTTATTGTTGGGGATAACTGGTGCCGTTTCTACGTGCGGATGATGGAAGTCGTGCAGTCAATCCGACTGGTTCGACAGGCGGTGCCGAAGTATAAAGCCGCAGCCGGAACGTATCGGGAAGGCTTCAAAATGAACACGAAACTTCCCAGGGACGAGGTTTACCTCGAGACCGAATGTCCGCGTGGCCAGATGGGATTTTACATCGTGGGGAATGGCGAAGGCAATCCGTTGAGGCTTCGGGCGAAAAGCAGTTGTTTCTGTAACCTGTCGGTATCGGACAGGATTTGTGAAGGGGTGCCTTTGGCAGACATCCCGGCGATTGTCGGGTCGCTGGACATTGTAATGGGTGAGATTGACCGCTAGTTTCTGCGGTGACGGCTGGATTCTTCAGAGTCTGCGGGAACTTGCGTTGATCCGGTCGTGTATTTTGCTTCCGGTGCCAGAGCGGATTGGGTGCCGTGAGAAGTGAACTGTGTCTGTTTGTGGGTTTTCTGATTCAAAAGCGGGTTAGTGTTATGTCAGTGCAGGCAATTGCTGGAGTCAGTCCCACGAGGGAAGCGCGGATCATGACCGAGTTTCCTTCGGTCGGTGCAAACCCACTCGGTCGTCTCATGGGGCAACTGATGGACAGCATTCCGATTAAAATTGGTGGTATCAAGCTGTCTTACCTGCTCTTTGGTTTGCTGCTGGCTCCAATTGGAGCATTGTTATTTTTCCTGCGTTTACTGGGCTCGCGATACATTCTGACCAACCGATCGATGCAAATCTGGTCATCTCTTGGAAACCAGCGGACGGAATCGGTCGATCTGTCGGAAATTGAAACAGTGGAATTGGATCCGCAGGCCGGCCAGGCATTTTTTCGGGCCTCTGATATTCGCCTGAAGGCTAAGAATGGACAGACTCTGATGCGTCTTGCTGGCGTAGCGGATGCGGGTGCGTTTCGCAACAACATCGAGCGGGCAGTTCAGTCTCGAAAACTCGTTCAGGCTTCACTCGCGACCATCAACGCTCGTAAATGATCTGAATGCAGGCCTCTGGAACTGTGCTCCGCAGAAAACTTTGGTTCTACGCTGTTTCTGCAACCGCCGGTGGCTGAAGCTTTCCATTTCACCGATCCTGCCTTAACAGCACGTGACATCAGGGGAATGGCTGACTGAATGTTCAATGAGCGGCGATCTGTCGCACATCGAAGGCGGGACGATGCCTCTGACGACGGATCAATTATTGGAATTTCTGATTGCATCCGCGCTGATTACACTCGCGCCGGGACCTGACGTGCTTGCCACACTGGGACTCGGACTCTCGAAGGGCTGGAAAGTTGCGGTTCGGTTTGGAGCAGGTTGTGGGCTTGGATGTTTGTTTCACACAAGTCTCGCTGTGCTTGGAGTTTCGGCCGCAATCAAGACCGCCCCGACTGCGTATGCCACCCTGAAACTGTTTGGGGCATGTTATCTGGCATGGCTTGGCTTTTGTCAGCTCAGAAGTCGCACCAGTGCATCAGTGTCAGCCCCGATGAACCTTCCCGGCAGCGAACCGGCATCGCGGCAGGGATATTTCCTTAAGGGATTGATTGCCAACGCGGTCAACCCGAAGGTCGCCCTGTTTTTTCTGGCTTTTTTGCCACCATTCGTCGATGAGTCCTCAGGCAATTCTGAACTACAGTTGGCGTTGCTGGGGATTTTTTTCACACTTGTGGCTGTGTTTCTTTTTGGACTGATTGGTTTTTTTTCCGGACAGATCTCGCACCTGCTGAAGACGCGGCAAAATCTTGCATTATGGCTGGACCGCGTGTCTGGAGCGATTTTCCTGTGGCTGGCGTTGTTAATGCTGCTTCCGGAAGGATGAGCGAACTTTTCCATTGGAAACCGCGGGGAATCCCGTGTGGCACACGGAATGGTTTCGGCAAAAGCGGTCGAACGTTTAAACCAGTGAGCGTATGATACGTGGTAGTAAGCGGGCCATCGCCTGACTCATGTTTTCAGGTGGCGTGTCGGACGGCAGAAAATTGATCAAAGGAGAGTATGCATGGTGCAGGATCTGGATTCAGTTCATCACGTGGCGATTGAGGTGAAGAACATCTCGGAAGCCGTCGACTGGTATCGTGCGGAATTCCGATGTGAGATTGCCTATCAGGATGAGACGTGGGCGTTTTTGAAATTTGCAAACCTGCACCTGGCACTGGTTCTGCCTGGTCACCATCCTCCTCACATTGCCTTTGTTTCTGCGAAGGCGACCACGCACCCGGGCTTGAAGCCTCACCGAGATGGGACGCGGTCTGTGTACATCAGTGATGTGGCAGGAAATGCCGTGGAATTGATGGATCCCACCAGCGTTTAGTCGATGCGGCAGGGCATGTGTGGGAGCGGCTAACTCCGACAAAGAGTACATGAGTGCCCGGGCGAAAGCAGCCTGATCCATGGGGATAACAATGGGGATTCACTTCTGACCTGCGAGACATTTTTCACCTATTTGCAGCAGATTCATTGAATTCCTCGGTACCACCTGAGGTTTGGCTGGTTTCTCCGGGAATGGAGAATCCGAGACCTTGCGCGCATGGAATGCGCGCCCCAGAGGATTCGCGTGAATCGCCTGGTTAATTAATCATCGGGTAGTATCGCAGACGCAGGCGGAAGAAGATGGCAGTCAAATGTCGCGCAGGGTTAAGCAATCGGAGGCAACTACTGCAGGCCGGTGCGGCAGGTGGGGCTTTTTACACTGTGGCCGGCTTGTTTGCGGAAGAGCTGACAACTCCTCGGATGACTGAAGGACCTTTTTATCCTGACAAACTGCCACTGGACACAGACAACGATCTGCTGGTATTGAACGATTCGCTGACCCCGGCGGTGGGAGAGATCACATATCTCAGCGGCCGAGTACTGAACGTGTCGGGAGAACCAATTCGGAATGCTTTTGTGGAGATCTGGCAAGTCGACAATTTGGGCTCGTACCTGCATACGAATGGTCGTGTCGCCAAAGGCACGGACTCCAATTTCCAGGGGTATGGTCGATTTCTGACGGATTTAAAAGGCGAGTATTCGTTTCGCACCATCAAGCCGGTTCGGTACCAGGTGGGCAACACCTTTCGAGCGCCGCATATTCATGTTGCAGTAAGTCGCAACGGCCAGCGTCTCCTGACAACTCAAATGCTGATTGCCGGTGATCCGGACAATGATCAGGATAGTGTGTTGAAAAGCATTCGCGCCCCCGGGGCGCTGGAGCGGGTCCTTGTGCCCTTCAAACCACTGGAGGGCTCAAAAATTGGCGAGTTAACGGCACGGTTTGAGATTGTGCTGGGTGTTACGCCTGAAGAAGAGGATGGAAAGATCCGAGGCGGGATTTCCAAACCGGACCGTATTCGCGGTTAAAGTCTTGATGTCTGCAGTGTTTCCCGGGTCACGAGTATTGGGTTAGGTTGCGAAGGGTGCGAGGGTTTCGTTGAGCTCCTGGCAACTGGCTGCCATGCGAATCGAAATCATAGAGGGGGTTACAGGAGCGATTTATGAGACTGAAACGAACGATCTGGCAGTGGATATTCTGTGGTGGTCTGATTTCGAGCGTCGCCACAAGCGACGGCCTTGCATCTGACTGGGCGAGATTTCGTGGACCGAATGGAACGGGTGTTAGTACCGACCCCGAATCGCTTCCCGCAAAGTTCAGTGAGAGTGAAAACCTGAAGTGGAAGATTCCGCTGCCGGGGCCCGGTGTTTCCTGCCCGATCGTGATTGGTGACAGGGTATTTGTGACGTGTTATTCCGGATATGGGGTGGACCGCCAGACTCCGGGTGAGATGAGTGCTTTAAAGCGGCATATGGTGTGTGTCAGTCGTGCGGACGGAAAAATTCTCTGGGAGAAGACTGTCGACGCCGTTCTTCCGGAAGACGAATACTCGGGGATGGGAGTCCCGGAGCATGGCTATGCATCTCACACGCCGGTTTCTGACGGTACTCATGTCTATGCCTTCTTTGGCAAGGCCGGAGTTTACGCCTGGGACCTTGACGGCAACCAGGTCTGGCATGCGGAGGTTGGCAAGGGTTCTGATGACCGGGCGTGGGGATCATCCTCCAGTCCGATACTCGCTGGCAAAGTTCTTGTAATTCCCGCGGGTCCGGAATCTCGTGCCGTGGTTGGCATAGACGCATCGACCGGGAAAGAATTGTGGAAAGCGGAAAGCGACACACTTGGAAACGTCTGGGGGACGCCTGTTCTGAGCGTCATTGATGAGAAGCGGACAGACATCGTGATTGGCGCCCCCTATGAGATCTGGGGGATCAACCCGGAAACAGGCAAGCTTCGCTGGTTCTGCAACGCGATGGAGACAGATCAGTTCAACTCCAGTGTGCTTGTGGATGGCGGGATGATTTATGCAGTGGAAGGTCGTGGCGGTGGTTCCATTGCCATTCGAGCGGGTGGAAAGGGCGATGTCACCGCCAGTAATGTTGCGTGGTCGGGGAATGACAGCAATAGATTTTCGACCCCGTTGTTGTATGACGGACGGATGTATCTGATTTCCGGCGGAACGGTCAAGTGCGTGAATGCCGCAGACGGAAAGGAGATCTATCAGGCTCGTCTGCAGGGGGGTGGGGATTCACCACAGGGCGGAGCGCCGGGAGCAGGTGGTGGCGCACCGGGCGGCCCAGGTCAGCCGCCGGGTGGACGTGGTCGTGGCGGCTTTGGTGGCGGCCGCGGAGGGTCTGACTATTCCTCGCCGATTTTGGGTGATGGAAAAATTTATTACGTCAATCGAAGTGGCGACATCCACGTGCTGAAGCCGGGCGACAAGCTGGAAAAGCTCGCAACAAATCGCCTGACTGCCGATCAGGAAGATTTCAGTGCGACTCCGGCGATCAGCAGTGGACAGATCTTCTTCCGGTCAAATCGTCATTTGTATTGCGTCTCGGGCAACTGAATGCCGGGACCTTTCCAGAGAATGCGGCGGGCCAGAGTGGTTCGCCGCATTTTTGTTGGTTGGGTACGCAGTCTTGGACGAATCGGTAAGGGACCATGGAAGTGTGTTAAATCTGTTCCCGAACATGTAAGTCTCCGGAAGTACAGACGCTCCGTTGTCTTGACAATATTCGTCGAAACGTGGATGCTGTTTCCATGACCGAATTGATTCGAGGAAAAACCGGGCGGCGATTTGACTCTCCAGAGCAGGAAGCATTCCTGAATCTCTGGAGAACGTATGACTGTCTGAAAGCTTTGGAGGAGCAGGTCTTTGGCGGCAATCAATTGTCGGCGCAGCAATATAATGCTCTGCGACTTTTAAGATCGGTGTATCCTGGATCAATGCAGACGCTGGCCCTTGGAAAACGATTAATCTCTCGCGGGCCGGACACGACCAGAATGCTGGACCGACTTGAGCAGCGTTTGCTTGTAGTTCGCACTCGTCGAAGCGAGAATCGCAGGGTTGTTGAGATTGCGATAACGCCAGAGGGGATTGCACTGCTGGATCAGATGGCGGATAGCGTTGGTCAGATGCATCAGAGGCAGCTTGGTCACCTGACGGTTTCTGAATTACATGATTTAACGGCTTTACTGAAGCGTATTCGGGAGCCGCATGAGGACGCCAGTTGTGACTGGCTGAATGACTAAACACGGGTAGAGGGCAGACTGACTGTTCGTCACCGTCTGTCCCATGGGATCGCCGACTGGATTCGGGTGTATTTGAAAAGCGCTGAACACAGTGTTTCAGCATGGAGTAAACACGATGAAGAGATACCTGGCAGTAATGATAGGGACGGTGTTGCTGAGTTCTGCGGTGATTGCAGAGGACTGGGCACACTGGCGGGGCCCGAACAATGACGGGCATTCGTTTGAAACGGATGTTCCCGAGAAGTGGTCACCGAAGGGCGAAAACCTGTTGTGGCGAAAGGAAGAATTTGCTTCCCGCGCGACACCTGTTGTGATGAACGACAGGGTCTACGTGGTCTGCCGCGCGTTTCCAGAGACCACAAAAGAGGGCGAGAAGACGGTCTGTATTGATGCGAAGACGGGAGAGTTGATTTGGGAGAGTATCCACAACCTCTATCTGACGGATGCACCTGCAGAGCGAGTGGGATGGTCGAGTGTCGTGGGTGACCCTCAGACCGACACTGTTTTCGTTCTCGGCCTTGGCTGTGTTTTCCAGTGTCTGGATGGAAAAAGCGGCAGGATTCTCTGGGAACATTCGATGAGTGAAGAATTCGGGATGTTGTCGACCTACGGCGGTCGAACGAATTTCCCGGTGGTTTTTGAAGATCTTGTGATTATCAGCGGGGTCACGACTGGCTGGGGCGAAACGGCCGTACCGGCGCACAGACTCCTTGCACTGGACAAAAAGACAGGGGTTCCTCGCTGGCTTGTCAGCACTCGAATACGCCCGGAAGACACGACCTACACAACGCCGGTTTTTGCAACCCTGAATGGACAGGCGGCGATGGTTTTCAGTGCAGCGGATGGCGCGATTTATGCGATTCAGCCCCGTACCGGCAAGACGATCTGGAAGTATCAGGCGTCGACTCGTGGAATCAATTCGACTCCCGTCGTGGATGACAAGGGCATCGTCTACTGTGGTCACGCCGAACAGAATTCAAGTGACACAACAATTCTTGGTGCCGTCTTCGCCTTTGACGGCAACGTGGAAGGTGAGATTACAGAAGAGAAGCTGTTGTGGAAGATTCCCAAACGCGCCCTTGGCCGAAGTTCTCTGGTAAAGCTTGAGGACCGGATCTACTTTCTGGAAGACGGTGCTCAGCTGGTTATTCTGGACGCAAAAACGGGATCGCAGGTCGCCCAGAAAAAGTTGGGGCGTATTATGTTTGGCAGCCCGATTGTCGCAAACGGAAAGCTTTACGTGGCAGAAAACACGGGACGCTTTTATGTGTTGAAGCCAACGGACAAGGGTGTTGACACGGTCAGTGAAGCGAGACTTGCTCAGGGAGAGGAAGTCTTTGGTTCTCCGGCGATTTCCAATGGCCGACTCTTTTTTCCATCTATCGAAGCATTGTACTGTATCGGTAAAGCAACGTCTCCGGTGACGAAGCCAACGAAGACCAGCATCAGCCGTGAGAAACGAACAAACGATAACGTAGTTTCGCAGTTGGTTCTTAGTCCGACAGAGGTGCTGTTGACTCCCGGACAGAAGTTACCACTGCAGGTTCTGGGGTACAATAAGGCGGGACAACTGATCGGCCCTGTCAAAAACGCAGAATTCACTATTGAGGGCGGTGGTACGGTCGGTGCAGACAACGTGTACACGGCACCTAAAGAGGGAGTGACCGGGGTTGTTTTGACGGCAAAGACGGGTGAGGTTTCTGGTAAGTCACGGTTGAGAGTGATTCCCGAGTTGCCATGGAAGTTTGACTTCTCCGGCGAAAAGGTTCCTCCGGTCTGGATTGGGGCTGACTATCGGCACAAGCCTGCTCCACTGGATGGGGAAAAGGGGCTGGTTAAGATCAGCACAATTCCAAAAGGCACTCGAAGTCAGGCGTGGATGGGATGGACTCATCTGCACGACTACACAATCCAGGCCGACTTCAAGGCCACAAAAAAGGGTGACAGGCTGCCGGATATGGGCCTGATCAATCAACGCTACACCCTGGACCTTCAGGGGGCTCAGCGTCTGCAGATTCGATCATGGACAGCGCGTCTGGAACTGCGATTTGCAAAGACACAGGACTTCCAGTGGCAGGCCGACACCTGGTACACCATGAAGTTCCAGAGTGTGACAGATGCAGGAAAGGTGACTCTGCGTGGAAAAATCTGGAAGCGTGAAGAACAGGAACCTGCAGACTGGCAGATTGAAGCAACCGATGAGGTGCCAAATCTGAAGGGCAGTCCGGGACTGTTTGGCAATGCGACTGACGCAGAATTCTTTATTGACAATGTGATTGTCAACGCCAATAAGTAGTGTGTTTTCATCATGGACACGTAGCCACCTTCGTGGCTGGCAGATGCGATATACTTCTGACTCAGTCAATCAGGGTGTTTTAAAGGACATCAAATTTATGCTGAAGATTCATCATTCCCTACTCGCTGGTGTCATTGCTGCGGCATCTGCGCTTCATGGCGAGGTGCAGGTTCTGGCCGAGGACCCAACGAAACTCGTTCTGGAGAAAATCTCCAAAATGGAAGTGGGCCCGAAGGACTGGCCACAGTGGGGCGGAAGTTACTCACGCAACAATACCCCTGAAGGAAAGAACATTCCTGTTAAATGGGACGTTGAGAGTGGCGAAAACATTGTCTGGTCGATGCCCCTCGGCTCGGAAACCTACGGAAACCCGGTCGTCGCCAATGGCAAGGTATACATCGGAACCAATAACGGTAACGGGTACATCAAGCGTTACCCAAGTTCTGTAGACCTTGGTTGCCTTGTCTGCTTTGATGAAAAGACGGGGAAGTTCCTGTGGCAGCACAGCAACGAAAAATTGCCAACGGGCCGTGTTCATGACTGGCCGCACCAGGGAATCTGCTGCTCGCCGTACGTGGATGGCCAGAGAGCATGGTATGTGACCAGTCGCGGCCAGGTCGTCTGTCTGGATACAGAAGGCTTCCGGGATGGCCAAAATGACAGTCCATTTGTTGAAGAGAAGTTAACCGACGAGACGGAAGCCGATGTGGTCTGGGTCGTTGACATGATGAAAGACCTCAATGTCTCTCAGCACAACATGTGCAGCTGCTCGGTAACCTGCGTTGGAAATCTGCTGTTTGTTATTACCGGCAATGGTGTGGACGAAAGCCATATTGCGATTCCGGAAGAACGTGCCCCAAGTTTCATCTGCCTCAACAAAAACTCTGGTCAGGTGCTCTGGACGGACGATTCTCCGGGCACCAACGTACTTCACGGTCAGTGGTCCTCGCCTGCCTATGGAGAGTTCGACGGAGTGGCTCAGGTGATTGTCGGTGGCGGCGACGGATATCTCTACGGATTCGCCGCTGAGGGGAAGAATGGAAAGGCAGACCTGCTCTGGAAGTTTGACTGCAATCCCAAAGACTCCATCTACCTGCTTGGCGGAAGAGCCACTCGCAACCATTTGATTGCGACACCGGTTGTTTATGACGGTCTGGTGTATGTTGGGGTTGGCGAAGACCCGGAACATGGCGAGGGGCAGGGGCACCTATGGTGTATTGACCCAAAGAAACGCGGGGACGTCAGCCCGACACTGGTTTACAACTCCAAAGACCCAAAGACGCCAATCGCCCCCAAGCGACTGCAGGCACTGGTAGAGAAAGAGGGAGACTTCGAACGAGAGAATCCCAATTCCGCCGCTGTGTGGCACTACACCGGGGCTGATTCCAGCGTGTTTGAGACGACAATGCACCGCACATGCGGTACTGTTTCGATCAAGAACAACCTGCTGTTTATCGCGGACTTCAGCGGACTTGTTCATTGCCTGGATGTCAAAACCGGCAAGCCACACTGGACGTACGACATGTTTGCAGCCAGCTGGGCGTCTCCGCTGATTGTCGAAGACAAGGTCTACATTGGTGACGAAGATGGAGACATCTCCATTTTCAAACTGGCCAGTGAAATGGAACTTGTTGGAGAAGTCAACATGGGATCATCGGTTTACACGACCCCCGTGATTGCCAACAACACCATGTTCATTGCAAATCGAAATCGAGTTTTCGCAATTCGTGAAGGGGCAAAGAGCGAACCAGGCAAGTAGATCTGTCTGGTAGGATGCCACTCCGATTTCTTCGGAACTATCACAAAGGCTGCTATCCCTCAGGGATCGCAGCCTTTTTTTATGAAACGCCTGATGACAGCAGCCGTCCAGGGAATCAGGGAACCTGAGTTTTTACCGGCCAGTATTCGCTGAATCTTAAGATGATCAGTCTCGCACCGTCGGATGTCTCCATGCGGACTCGTTGTGGTGGAAATCTGCGTACGGGGTTCCGGCAGGGCAGAATACGCCGAAGCTCGACAGCAGCAGCACCGATTTTATGCAAGCCCGCACTCCACCTGGGTGCTGATTCTGGAATCTCCTGTTGAGTCGCGTTCGCGGCCCATCTTAGACTCGCGAGGCAAGCATCCGAGGTTCGCAGGGCGCCGTCAGACAACCGTTGTCGGCCAACCTGAAGTCGGAGGTTTGTCGGCCCGTCGCCAGGGGCCAATACGATGGCTGCCCTGTTTTGATTGTGTAATGCCACAGCAAATCAGGACTCTGAATTGCTTCAGGTCATAATCCCGCTATCAGCATGGAATCCTGTCGATGAAAGCTCGGGTATCGTTAGCGTTTGGTCTGATCGTAACGGCGATGGGCTGCACTTCAACCAGCACCTCTAATACCGCCCGTACAGCCAAGGAACAGATGCTGGTCTCAAATGCCATCGACCAGTCTCTCGATAAAGTTGACTTCGCACCGCTCTCGGGTCGGAAAGTGTTCCTTGACGACAAGTATCTCGATTGCGTGGACAAAGGCTACGTGATGGGCTCGCTGCGTCATCGACTGCTGCGTGCGGGGGCGCTGGTGGTTGCGACGAGCGAGGAATCTGAAGTTGTCCTGGAGGCTCGCAGCGGAGGGGTCGGCACGGACACTACGGACACGTTTCTGGGAGTACCGGAAATCACGCTTCCTGGCATGATGACACTCCCGGAGATTCGTTTCACTCAGAAAAAGTCACAGTTTGCGTATGCAAAAATTGGCATGGTTCTGTACGACACAAAGTCGCGTACAGTGCTTGGTGATGGTGGCGTATCTCTGGCACAGGCCAGCGACAGCAATATTTTCGTGCTGGGGGCGGGCCCATGGACGGGTGGCACACTCAAAAGCGATATTGCTGCATCTCAGCGAATACCCCATGGAATGGGCATGACGCGTCTTCCAAATCGCGTGGCATTCGCACCGCCGGCAGGACACAGCACCCTTCGATATGCCAGCGACGGAAAACCAGTTTCGGAACAGTAGCACCAGCCTATAGTCCCTGCAGATATTTGTTTAGATCGGCAAGATCCAGCGGGAGCCTGTCGCGGAGCAATCCTTCGGGCATCAGCGAATTTCTCTGCAGATGCTTTGAAGCAATCTCCCCGGCTTCGACTCGATAGGTGCGATGCTCAGCGTCTCTGAGCAGCAGCCCATCAATGGATTCATAAACGATGAGCCCGGACAGAGTTTTTCCGTCCCTGGTTTCGATGGATGTCGTCTGATATCTTGCTGAGATATCCCGATTGGGCTCCACAATTGCGGCAAAGAGGTCATTGCGGGAGAAACGTTTCGAGACCCCCGTGAGATCGGGTCCCAAAGCCCGACGGCCACCATGGCACCGGGCACATCCAAGCTTCTCAAACAATTTTTCCCCGCGGGCCGCATCTCCGGAGTCCCACGGAACATTCTGTAGCCCAGCCAGGATTTTTTTAGCCTGTTCTGACGTATTCACCGGGCGGAAATCGGGGAAGCGTTTCTCAAGCCACTCCTGCCATGCCTGCATGGATTCCGGTTGCGGTTTGTAGCCCTGCTCCCCAAAAACGAACGCCAGAGTCTGCTCCGTGTTGTTCTGCAGGATCCGCATCGCCACTTCACGCACCTGAAACTCACGCTTATCATTAATCAGCCGGCGGGCTGTGCCCAGCAACTGATACAACTCTCCAGGGTCCCTGGTACGGGGAAGCGTTTTGAGCGCATTCAGACAGGCCTCGACAGCATTCAGCTGAGGCGACTCCAGCCCGGCAACAAAAACTGCCCGATCTTCCTTTGCTGGTTTTTCTGCCAGAACCATCAGTACAGCATCGCGTACCGAAAGATTTGTCAGTTGTTCCCGCAGTAGCAGCAGGTGCTCGGGATTCTCTGACTCTCCAATCAGAAACACAACATCACTCGTCCACGTATAGTCCTGATCTTCAGTGATGGTTTTTACGAGGCCTGAAATCGCCTGAGGAATTGACGATGCCGGGACCTGCCCAAGAAACAGAACGTGTCCCGGCTGTCCAAAACCCGGCTGCTGCGTGATGAGAGACGGAAGTGCCGGGTCGACGCTGCACAATTTGGAGTACAACTCTCCAATCCTGTCATCCCAGTTCGTGTCCTGCTTCATACCCAGTCGCTTCAGTTTGACATCAATCGACACCAGCGCCTTTGCAATGGCGGAGGTTTCCTCGACGGAACGTTCAAGCTCAAATTGACTGAGGGCAGCCAGACGATGGATGTCTTCCTGTGGCAGACTCACTTCGGAAATCTGCCCCAGAATCCTGCTGAACAGATCTCGATTCAGGGGAGCGGTCATGGCGAAAAAGCGGATAAGTTCATGATCCAGAACAGCATCGCCCGAGGGAAACGCCTCTGCGACCTGAATCAGGATCGGATTCAACTCGCGCTCGATGGATTCCGCTGACAGTCGTGGGGCATAGCTTTCAAACATGGGCGGTCTGTCTTTTTGCGGTCCAGTGTCACCCAGAGCCAGTTGCAGGACGCGGACTGCTTCTCGCCTTGCTTCGACGGGACTGTCGCCATTCTTCAGAACGTTGACTGCAGCCTGGGCAGCTGTCACGCTCAGCATCGGGGAACGCTGCAATCTACCAAGATGAAACCATAGCAGTGCCCGTGGATAATTGGCCAGGGCTTTCTCTACGGAATCCAGCTGAGCCGGCTGCAGTCTCTGCAGCAACTGCGCAGCTGTCAGGCGGACAAGCCGATCGTCGGCAGTCAGCGCATTTGTAATCTCTGCCAGCATGCTGTTGAACGCGTCTGGCTTTGTCGCCGACGTAAGTGATTCCAGCGCAAATCGTTTCACGAAGGGGCTGCGATCCGCCAGGAGCTTCTTCAGTTGCGTGGCGTCGGGGGCAGCAGAATTTGTCCGCCCAATGGCCCATGCCGCACGGGCCCGGACCAGTTCCGACACAGACGACGCCAGAGTTCCTGCAGTTGCGGCATCCATTCCACCGTGAAATTCCACCAGAATCTCAATCGCACGCAGACGATCAGCATCGCTGAGAGTCTCATCTGTCGCCGCCTTTCGAAACGCAGTCGCAGAAAGACTTTTTGCAAGAGGCACCCACAAGTTGCGGGACCAGGCAGTGTTGGCCTGCGGAGCCTTCAACACTGTATTCATCTGAGATTCAGACGCCGCGCTTTTAACAGAGTTTGCTCCGGAACCGGTAGCAGCACCCACCCAGGATATTCGATAAACGCTTCCGCGTGTCCCGCGGCCGCCGACCGACACAAAAAGGCTGCCATCAGGACCAACTTCCATATCTGTTGGAGCAAAACCGAACTGATTCTGCCCGGCAGCGAACTCCATGGGTTCAGAGCTCCATCCGCCCCCGGCAACAGTTAACGGGACCACCAGAATTCTTCCCAGTGTCCAGTCCTGAACAAAGATGGATCCCCGGTAGTTTTGGGGGAACTGGTTATGCTGATAGCAGAGTACGCCCGTGGGTGACCCTCGTCCAAATGTCGCAATCACGGGAGGCATATCAGGGTAGCTCGGAGGACGTTTCAGACCAGGTGTGACGTAGCCCGCATTTGAGCCCGGCAGAACATGAAAAACCTGTGTCGGAAGATACCATGGAAGCGAAATGTCCCTTTCATCATCACTGTCAAATGTAAAGAAGTCCCCGGAACTATTGAACGCAAAGTCATACGCATTCCGGAAACCATCAGCGACAATCTCGCCACCTCGAAGTTCAGGTGTCAGCCGCAGTAAAGTGCCGGAGACTGGCGATTTCACCGGCGACGACGGCGACGTCGCATAGGCCGATGTGACACCGGAAAAATTGCCAGCAATGACGTACCAATAGCCATCAGGCCCCTTCTGTATGGAGTGCACGTGATGCTCTCCGCCGGCCGCAATCTTCAGAAAAGTCTTTGGCGGGCCATCCGCCACACCGTCTCCATTATCATCGCGGAACAACAGCAGCCCTTCGTCCCCGGCGCACAGCAGACTGGTGCCATGGAAAAACATCCCCTGGGCACCCGTCGCTGGCTTGTCCGCAAACTGCTGAAATCTGTCGGCCCGGCCATCATTATCTGAATCAATGAGCGTTCGGATGTAGCCAGGACCGGAGACGACAACCTGACCTTTCGAGTTAATCGTCATCGAAAAAATGTCATGCGCCAGATCATCATCGGCGTAAAGACGAACCTGAAACCCCTCAGGCACCCGAATCCCCTGAAACTCCTGCGCCTCTGACAGACTTCCGCAATTCCATGCCCCGAGCAGCAATGCAGAAAACGAAAACACAAGAGACCTGACGTGGTCGAGTTTCATAGGTTGTTCGATCCTTCACTGATCACACAGAGTGCGAAGCCTGCATCCGTAGCAGGAGTCAAAGTCACCGGCATTTGGTGCGGAGCCGGAACTTTTTTTCCGAAACAGGCTGAGACACCGAAATCCAAACGCTGCCACCGCGCCGGTCCTGCCATGAGTCTTCTAAAGAGTCCATCACGATTGTCTTTGAAAACGAGTTGTACCCAACCACATACGAGTCGGCAGGCGATGCAACTCACCTGCCTTCTCTCAGTGCCGTCACAATTCGCGGATTCGAATACTTCGCCACGAAACATCAAACGGTCCGGTCCCCGCAGCAATACCATGCACCTGCAGCCCGATATGCCCCTTCGCATGCGTTTCGTAGATTTCTGAGTGGTTCAGGTCACCCACTTTTGTCCCGTTGATATACGTTTCAATGTGTGGTCCTTTGGCGACAATCCGAAATTTGTTCCAATCGCCGTTCTTCATCAGACTATGCGGCTTGCCACCAGATTTTGGTTCGGGTGAAAGCCAGCCGTACTGAGTTGACTCACCATAAATGTATCCGGCAAACCCGGGCGCCTTTTCAATTTCCACCTGTGGACCATGAAAACGTCCAAGGCCACCATCCCCCTGAGGTTTCGTTCCTGTACGCTTTGCCTCTGCCTGAACGTCGGCCTCGTTTTTTTCCCGGGAACGAATCTGGCACCCGGAGTTCAGTTGATCATGAACGCGAACTTCAAACTCCAGCTCGAAATCCCCATACTCCTGCTCTGACATCAGAAATGAGTTGGGACTGCCCTCGACTGTAACACCATGGATGGCTCCGTCGACAACTTCGTACGTCGCCTTGCCGTGCGCAGCCTTTTTCCAGCCGTTCAGTGTTTTGCCGTCGAACAGAGAAACCCACTTTTCATCGCCCTGAGCCGGAACTGCAGCGACGAGCACTGCCAGCATCAGAAATAACACGCGTCTCATCACACTCACTCCTCTTCTGGAATTGGTCAGAAACTCCCTGACTGCGTATGTTAGCGAATCTGCTGCACCATATCCCATGCGAGTTTCAACGAAAATAGCCAACCGTGTTTTCCAGCGTGAAATCATCGCTTCACGGAAAACACTGTCCGGACCATTTTGAAAATCACCCTGAAAACTTCGGGATGCCGGTAAACTATGACGCGGAATCAGATGATCAGAATCCTCAGAATCCCCATGGAAAACCTGCATGGAATGTGGCTCTGCCGTGTGGATGATTCTGCGACCTGATCCTGAAGTTTGCAGCCGTTCTGTTGCGAAACCAGCTCACAACGCCTGTTCTGAGTCAGCTGCGGAGAGTTTCGATTGCCTGCGAAAACCTCTGCCCACCAGAATTCCCGCGGGGCAGGCGAGCAGGGCTGGCTGAAGGATCAGGTTGCCCACCA
>CAIQIE010000410.1 GCA_903871805.1 uncultured Planctomycetaceae bacterium
AGGATTCTGCGACCGCTGCTGCAGACTGCTTTCCAGAACGGCCAATGCTTTCATTTCATGTCCGGTCTGCAGATAAAGATTCGCCAGTGCATTGCGAAGTTCTGCATTCTCCGGATAAGTCGCCAGTGCCGACTGATAATTCTGTTCACCAAGATCAAACGCTGTCATGGCTTCATACAATCGGCCTTGCAGCAGAATCATGGGGACATCGGAAGTTCGAGACAACAGTGAACTAATGATGACACGTGCCTGCGAAAACTCGCCTGCCGCCAGATGAATACGAGCTCTGAGTTCAAGCACGCGCGGATCTTCTGGTGAGAACTTTCCTCGTTCAAGACTGCTGCGTGCCCCTTCAATAAATCCCTGTCGCAGCAACAGATCGGCTTCCGCCAGCAATGCATCCGGATGCAGCGCATCAACTTCGAACGCGCGTTTCAGGATCATTTGAGCTGTTGCGTACTGCCCCTGCCCGCTCAGTGTTCGTGCGAGGGTAATCGCTTCCAGACAGCTGTCCGGATCGTCAAGATTCAATGCTGAGGCTGCTCCCGCTGCGGCGTCAAATTGCCCCAGCTGAACCAGCAGGCTGATCAGATCTTTGGTCGTGGCAAGATCCCCGGGAATCTCGTTGGCTGCCGCCTGTGCCAACGGCAGTGCTTCGTCCAGTCGCCCCAACATCATCAAGGTCGAGATCATTTCTTTGCGAACTGCCGGTTCAAACGTGTTTGCTCCGGACAGATGTTGATCAAAATATTCTCCGGCTTCCCGCGTTCGCCCACGGGCTACCAGAGCCTGAACCATCATTCGGTTCAGTTCCGGGTCATTGGAGACGAGAGCCGTGGCGTTCTTCAGAACGGCCTCCGCCTTCTCGATTTTTCCGGTCCGCAGGAGCATGCCGGCCAGAATCGCGGCCGTCTTGCTGTCCGCCGGATCTGTATTCAGTACTGACTCCAGCACGGGAATGGCGGCTGCCTGCTCACGAGAAGCCAGCAGATGAGCATACTCGCGGCGCGCATCCACGCGACCGGGCTCAAGCTTTATGCATTCACGGAATCTGGTCAGAGCCTGTTCGATTTCGCCAAGTGCCACGCTGTTTCGAGCAGACCGCAGCAAAATGTCATAGTCCGCAACGGAAGTCGAATCATCCTGTGTTTCAGAAGATCGCAGTGGCTCCGCCACTCCAATGCTGGCCCGCGCCTGAGGTGCCTGAGGCACCTCCGGAACCAGCGGGCCGATCGGCTCCAGTGAATTCAGGGACTGTGTTTCGTCGGCCGAAAGCAGACCTGGCCGGGCCGAATCATCTCCCTCATCTTCAGGAGCAGGCCCCTCAAGCGCTTCCATGTCCTCGTAGGGAGGTAATGCCAATTGAGGATCGACAAACCCGTCCTCGTCACCACCCTCCGACTGACTTCCGGACAGGAGTCTGATCACTGGCGGTTTTCGTTTCGATTTTGGCGGTTCGTCTGGATTCTGCCAGCCAATCCCGGAGATCTCGCGATCTGTAAAGAGCGTTGATTTGGCTTCTGGCTTCTTGCTTTTTGATTTCTTCGCGGATGAACGTGGCAATTCCGCGTGGTCGGCCGCGTCGTCAGCTTCTGCCTCCGCAGAATCCTCTTCGGACGTTGAATTCTCCACGGCCGAGGCCCTGACGATCGGCGCGGGCCTGCGAATTCCGGAGACAGCGAGATCTTCACGTCCCAGATTTCCGGCTCGATCGCGCAGCTCTACTCGAATTCGGGACACACCATCCCGCAGCGGACAATGAATGC
>CAIQIE010000411.1 GCA_903871805.1 uncultured Planctomycetaceae bacterium
AAGTAGACTGAGCTTCACTCGAAAACCTCCTGTTTGCCGATGTTTTTTGTTTGTCGTTACTCAACAAACACCGGAAAAAGCCGGAGGTTTTCGTCTTTCTTCAAATTTCTCCCGTTCGGAGTACGCTTGGTTTAGGACTAGCGGCAACCATGGCGATTTTGCAGTACAAAGAAAATTCAAAACAAAAGGCCGCGGAGCTACTGATCTCCCTTGAGTCCGAATTCCGAACATCAATACTTCCCATCCTTGTAAAGCTTGAATACAACGAATTATACACGAACGAATACGACTGCCACCTGCAAGATGTAATCAACAACCCCCCCCAAAAAAATATTAGCAATCATCTGGAAAAAACAACCGATTTGGAGAAGGTGTTTCGTTTTTTTCATGTCTGCTCCGGAGTTAGAAGACTTGACGTAGATCTAAGCACATTAAATATAATGTGCGGCTATTGGCTGTGTGTTTTAAACTCGACAGAGGCTTTTTTGCTTGCAAAAAAGAGACCGGGCGCACAGGCGGTTACACAACAGCAACGAACTCATCTCACAGAATATATGTCGATATACTGGCCTTCCGTTAAGGGTTGGGCTGATGAGTTTTGTAAAGCCGAAGCCGAATAATCATATTCAACTACTTTACGCCGCACATCGATTCAGTTTTTCTCGGGCTCAGGAAACGGACATCCTTATCATAACGGCAGAATCAAGATGAACCGCCTACTATCTCACAACCTGTGGCCCGAAGTGGCCAGATTGGCGAAGAATACCGTCAAGCGTGCCGCCATCGCGTATGTCAGCAGTGACGAATACCTAGAGTTTGGAAAGGGCGACCTTTTGGTTTGTGATGCCGGCACGAATTCCATCAAGACTGGTCAGACAAGTGCTGCGGTCCTCAAAAGAGCATTCGATCGAGGATGTCGACTATACAACCTCCCGGGGCTCCACGCCAAAATAGTGCTACTCAATGAGAAGGCACTGATTGGGTCTGCAAACGCCTCTGGATCCTCTGCACACTCACTCATCGAAGCCGGTCTTCTGACAGACCAACCCGCCATCGTCGCGACGGCACAGTCGTTTGTGAACCAACTCACCAGCCAGGCCGAAGAACTGGATGAAACGAAACTGAAGAAACTCTTGTCAATCAAAGTCGCTAAGCGTCTGCCACTGGCAAACATGAAACAACGAGGTATCAAGATTACAACAGGTGGTCATCGAACATGGGTGGTCGGGACGACAGAGATCCAGAAGAAGTTTCCTGAGGAACAGAAAGTGGTAGACGTTGCAATTGAACGTGCTAAAGACAAATTGAGCAATCCGAGGAGTACAGTCCAGCAAGTTCGTTGGACAGGAAACTCTCGGTTTCGGAGCACATGCAAACCGAACGATTGGCTTATTCAGATATGGCGACCCTTTGGCAAAAGGGTACCAACAATGGTACACGAACGTATGCCGGTACTGGAGGTGGTAGGAATAGGCAAGGCAACCTACTTCCTGTACGAGCAATTCCCAAAGTGCTACTCAAGGGCAAAGACTTGGTCCGACTTCAAGAGACTCGCTGTACGAGCAGGAATCAAACGAAATATCAAACCGGGGAGTGAGCTTGAGATCTCTGATCATCAAGCCTACCTTCTCGACGGGCATTGGAAGAATGAATAACGTTTTACTGATTTTTGTCTCATGGCCTGGAACACGGTTAGCGCACACTAAGTTCCTTTGATCGAGGGCACCTGCAACATGAATGTCTAGTTCCAGCCATAGGAATCGGGGCCATCCAACTGTGATGAAATGCCACAAGTCGTGGTCTCAATCGACGTTGTGTCAATTGATTCGGGCGTGGACACTGCCGAAGAGGCAGGATTTGAATGCCCGTCCCCAATCCGTGTTCCTGCGGGTTCATCCGTGGTTGAAAAACAAGGCCAGGCCGTGGAACTCATATAACGCTGACGTTGGAGTTGCGAAGCAACGGCAGGGCGGGCCGCTCAGGAGCAAGCACAATAATTCGGATGGCCGTTGCGAGTATGGCTGCAAGTCTGGCGAGAGACTCGGTGAACTGTCGATATTGTCGGCCACCTCGCCTGGAATGCTGATCGATGATCTGCAGCTGTCGCAAACAGTAGTGAGGCGTCGCGCTGAATTCCAGGCTGGGGTCAGGCTGAGAGCATGTCAGTGCGAGGAGCCCCCAGAGATAGAACTCGTCTGTAGGTGTCAGACCGAGCGGGACGGAGATCCGGACTCGTGCGGTTCGCCAATTACCCGTCTTGTCTGTGAACTGATGACTTGTCAGATGAACCGCACTACGATTGACGGATGACAACCGTGAATCCAGCGGGCACAGGGCATGCTCAACGAGCGACAATTGTCTCATGCCAGGAAGTGTAAAATCCGAATTTCTGAGTTTTGCTTTGCCGCTCACAGCACTGCCTTAGCATGCCGTGATGGAAATCAACAGCACAAAATCCTGTATGTGGGAGGATCAACTCACCTGCGTCTCGGTGGCACGCCTGGTTGCCGCAGGATGGACCTGCATGACTGCAGTTCTGGTCTCTGCACCGAGTGCGCCCAGCAATCGGCTGGCTCGCTCCAGTGTGATGCCGTGGTATTCGTTCCGTTCGTCACGGGACACCTGAGACTCGTGAACACCCAGCCGCTCCGCAAGTTCCCTCTGCGTCATCCCCTGAGAAATTCGCAAGGCGATAAACAGACGCCCCATCCCGTCGAAATTTCGGACTTCATCAAACTCACCGCTTTTCAAGCGTTCATAGCTCTGAACCTCTTCCTTCAGCTGCAAATGAAACGACTGAAATGGATCCAGAACACGTTTGATTTCTGCTTTTGAAAGGTTGAGTTCTTTCAGTTGTTTTTCCTGCTGTCGAAGACGTTGAGACTCGTCTTCCAGACGCTGGACGGCTGCGTGGTATTCTGCTTCATTTCGAATCATCGTTCACCTCCGATTTTGACAATTCCCTTACGCAGGCTTTGGCCCCGTGTCAGTCGGAACGCTGATGGGAATTCCAGTTCGTTTCCATGCTTGTCCCGAAGTCCAGACAACTGGCCGACATGCGGATACAGTTCCACTCGGTAAACATGCCACATCGGTAGTTGACGCCTGGAGAACCCACGGCAAGCCCTTCGAGCAGAAGGATCCCACGTCCAGACTTTGTGTGGATCGATGAGATTCAGGTCTCGTTCCAGATGACCGCTGGCCAGATACTGCAAATCGCATTCAAAGTATCCGTCGATGTCATTCGGATGGCATTTGTCCTCAACAAACGAGCCGTCCACGTAAATTTCAGAAATCCCAACTTGCCACAGCTGGCGACAAAGAACCCCGAGGTTTTTCACAAGGTGCATTCGCCATCCCATATCCCAGCCCGGGATCTCCGCCTTTCCGGTCGGACCATTTACCAGCAGACTGTCCTGCAATTCAGCCAATGTGAGGACGTAGTCACCTGCCGGAAGCAGTCCTTCGCCATTGAAAGCCAGATTTGGTGCAGAGGCGGTCATAAATCACAGCATAGTTATGCATGACAAATATGTCAAGTTTCTCACTGAAGCCATTCCCGGCCGTCGAGCAGACAATCAACAAGGGCGCAATCGGCGTAGGGCGCAATCGGGGCCATCCAACTGTCGGGGGCTGCCACAAGCCGTTCCTCAACAACGGTTGCGTCAGTGAACTTGGGTGTCAACACTGCTGAAGAGGCAGTGTTTGAATGCCCGTCCCCGATCCGTGTTCCTGCGGGTTCATCCGTGGTTGAAAAACAGGGCCAGTCCGAGGAACTCATTCAACGCTGACGTCGGAGTTGCGAAGCAACGGCAGGCCGTCCTGCGGGCTGATGCCTGCGGCTAGTTGCGGACGGGGGTCTCGCCGCTGAAGACACACCTGGTTCGGTTGTGGTTCGTGGCTTGATTCGTGCGGGGTTTTAAACGCGGAGGACGCGGAGGACACAGAGTGACAGGGCGGAAGGACAGGGT
>CAIQIE010000412.1 GCA_903871805.1 uncultured Planctomycetaceae bacterium
AGGGTGTCGCTGCAGGTTTACGCCCACATCAGGCCGTCAGCGTTACTGTCAGGATCCAGACTGTTTGCGGGAAGTTCGCCGCTGGCATGCGTCAAGACGCCAACGTGTGCGTCGCCAAAGGCTGGAAGTCCGAAAAGCCGACGCCGTCTCCTCCCGAGAACGCCGCATCCGCAGGTCGCGCATCGCGCAGGTAACGCGTGTATCGACGGAATCGGTTCTGCCGGAAGCACAGCGGACCACTGCCGTGTGTCACCCCTGACACTCGCTGCGACCAACGTTCTGTGATCGCAACCCCAAAGGCGGGCCGCTCCATCACCGCATGGTGAATTCGAGTTGAGTCAGCGTCGCAGGCACGCCTCGTCCTTGGACGGTGACTCCAGCCAACCGCTTCTTCTCGACGCAGCTGGCGTGATCCAGCATTGTGTCTGACAACCTTGTTTTCAGCAACTGGTGCCAGATCCGCAGGCGTCACCAGAGTTTTGGCCAGAGACTTGGTCATCGCCACAGAGAAACGCGCGACGGACACAGCGATTGAGGCAGTGGACAACCGGAACGTCCTGATCTGCCAGACCATCCCGCCGATTCGCCCGCGGCATGGTAAAAACTCCACCCGCTTACGCACTGTTTTTGCAAGAGCCCAAAACTCTCAAAAAACAGTACCAGGACTCGCAGAAACTGTCAAACGACAGGTGGATGGCCCCATATTTGCGGCCTGGTTTAAGACAGTCTCTGGCCCCATATTTGCGGCCCGCGCAGAACCTTCTCCAGCGGCGCGATCGTCCGGCCACGGC
This sequence comes from uncultured Planctomycetaceae bacterium, assembly GCA_903871805.1. Classification (GTDB taxonomy): domain Bacteria; phylum Planctomycetota; class Planctomycetia; order Planctomycetales; family Planctomycetaceae; genus SXXK01. Next base: position 792 of record CAIQIE010000412.1, read on the forward strand.
TCCCCTGGCGATAGGTGGCTCTCGTCAAAGTGATTTTGCCAAAGCGCGTGAGCACATTCTTGTGTTGTGTCTTCACTTTGCGTCGGCAGAACTTCTGACCGAGATGCTCGACATGCTGTGGCATCGCTTCCACCGCCTGCGATTGCAGGCCATTGAAGCACCACTCTGCAAAGGTCCGAGCCATTTCTCGAACGTTCGCTTCCACACGGGCTTCAAACTCATGAGCATCAGCGGGGCCCATGCCCGGATGCAGAAACGTGCCAGCTGCCTGCGCCAGCGTCTGGCAAAATTCCACCATTTTTTTCCAGCCAGTCGCTAACCGCGTGCGTCGGAATTGCACAAACCAGCGTCCCTGTTGTAACCTGACGATCCATGAGAGGCGTTCCTTCCTGTTGTGTTCGAGTTAGAACAAACATTTTCAGGCAGGACGCCTCTTTTTACAAAGACCAGTTTGAAAGAATTTGAACGCGTATTACGCAGATCGCACCCGTCGTTGGTGGTCGGCTGGGCTGGCTGGAATCATCTTCAGCAAGGCACTGCGATTGTCGCCTACTACGACGCTCGCAAAAACGAAGGCTGGTCCGCCGAACAACTGAAGCCTCTATTGGCGGCTCTCGATCAATTACTGCATGGATTCACCAATGGCATCCGGAGATTGATCCCGAGTACAACGAAACGTCAGGCACGTCGTTCCAGACGCTGCTTGAATCCGAAGCTCTGGAACTCGGACTCACGCTGGAACAAATTCGCAACTGGACACCGCCAGCCAGGCAGAAAGCCGCCAGGAAGGCGGTTAGCGGTGAACCACGAAAGACACGACACACACGAAAGAAAGCTGCGGCGACTGAAGCGGAGGAGGAAAGCGACGAATGACAGGGGATAGAGTGGTTAGTGTTCAGCGAACGTGTTGATCCCCATCGCTTCGATTCGTGTCATTCGTTTGATTCGTGGTTGTCACAATGCGTTTGAAGCTTTCGTGGTTACCAATATTTTTTATGCAAGACCGGAATTGACGTGTGAACGACTCTCAACTTGAAATGAAGCTCACCGAACTGCTGGCTCTGCCGTACGAAACCGAGTGGGCTGAATTCAAACACAACAATGATGAGCCGCAGATGATCGGGGAATACCTGTCTGCGATCTCGAATGCCGCTGCGCTGCTGGGGCAGCCGTTCGGCTACATCGTTTGGGGAGTTGAAAACGGTACTCACAATGTCGTCGGTACAACATTCAAGCCTCGCAGGCAGAAGGGACAGGGCAACGAGGATTTGGAGCCGTGGCTGAATAACCGATTGGCTCCTCGCATTGACTTCCGGATCTATGAATTCGAGTACAACGGCGGAAAACAAATGGTGATCTTCGAGGTGCAGGCGGCCAACACTGCACCGGTTGCCTTCTCCGGTCGTCGTTACATCCGAGTTGGCAGTCACAAGAAGCCTCTGAGCGAACATCCTGAGAAGGAACGCAGACTCTGGGAAATCGTGTCCGGTCCGGCCGTCGATTGGTCTGCTGGTATCTGTGAATCCGCCAAGGTGAGTGATCTCGATCCCAATGCCATTCAGCGAGCACGCACTGAGTATGCGGAACGGTTTGCAGGCGATCCGAAGAAGGCTCATTTGTCTAACGAAGTTTGGGATTGGGACGATGTGACCTTTCTCAACAAGATCAGGGTGGCCATTGATGGTCGCTTGACTCGGGCGGCATTGATCCTGCTGGGGAAAGAAGAATCAACGCACCACGTAGCTCCCGCTCAGCCTCGGATGACATGGATTCTGAAGGACGACAAAAACGTCGAGCAGGATTACAAACATTTCGATCCGCCCTTTCTGCTGGCGGTGGATGACCTGCTTTCCAACATCCGTAACCTGACAGTTCGATATCTGCCTGACGGAACTTTGTTTCCGATTAATGTCAGTCAATACGATCCGTGGGTCATGCGAGAAACATTGCACAACTGCATTGCTCATCAGGACTACACAAAGGCTGGCCGAATTATTGTTGTTGAGCAACCAGATTCCCTGCTGTTCACCAATCTGGGGCCGTTTCTGCCGGGTAGTGTGGAAGAGGTTGTTGTTCGGGACAGTCCGCAGGAGTTTTCGGCCAATCCGTTTCTCGCTCAGGCCATGGTCAATCTGAACATGATTGACACCATCGGCAGCGGAATCAAACGAACGTTTCGCATCCAGCGAGATCGCAACTTTCCAATGCCGACTTACGACTTGAGTGAACCCGAGCGAGTCAGGGTCCGACTGATCGGTCAGATTCTCGATCCGAACTACACTCGAATGTTGATGAGTCAAACCAATCTGGATCTGTTGGACGTAATCGCTTTGGACAAGGTTCAGAAGGGGCAGCCAATCTCAGATGATGAGGTAAAGGCTCTTCGAGGCAAAAAACTGATTGAAGGCCGAAGACCGTCCATCCACGTGTCTGCCGATGTCGCTGCGGCAACGGACACGATGGTGGAGTATCTACGGCGGCGGGGAATTGATCGAGACTACTGCCAGAAGATGATTTTGGATTTGTTGAAGAAGGGACCGGCGAAGCGTAACCAGATTGATCGTTTGTTGCTGGATCGTCTCTCAGACGCTCTGGATGAAACGCAACGGAAGACGTTCTTGATGAACCTGTTGCAGGAAATGCGAAGGGCCGAGCTGATCGACAGTGATGGGAGAGGTGTTGGGTCGATTTGGCAATTGCATTCTTCCGAAGCGAAACCCGAGGATTAGGCGATGATGATTCAACCGCAAAACCACGTGTTCTGCTTAAACTCCTTTGGAGCAATGACTTGTGAATTGCATTCTCAGGGCGATCCCTCAGGTGGTATGCCATTCGGGCTGAGAATTGTCTCGCTGCTGAATGGCATAAAGCAAAAAATTCGTACGTCTGTACGCCTTTTCTATGCCATTCGGATTCCCAAGATTCGACGCAAAGTGTTTCCGGACAAGAGTTTGTGAATGACATAAAATGAAATGATTTGTCGACGTTACACCATTCAGAATGTGATTACTGAGCATCACGCAGCGGAACTACTTCCGAGCTTCAGGCATCTCTGAACAACCAAAGATCAATAACAGGTAACCGATGTCCAAACTGATTTCCGAATTGCTCGATCTGCCGGAACGTGTTCGCAAGGGCGATTTCGTCCTGAACCTGTCCAACAGCGTCAACGAGCCACAGAAGACTCTGGAACGCTACGTCGTCACGCCACAGCTTGTGGAATGCTTCAACGACAGCCTGAGCCTGATCAAGACGGCGATGGAAGCGAACAGCAGCAAGGCGGCGTATCTGCATGGGAAGCTTCGGGTCCGGTAAATCGCACTTCATGGCCGTGCTGCATCTGATGCTGCAGCAAAATCCTGATGTCCGCAGCGTCAAGGAATTGCAGCCTGTCTGCGAGAAACACAAGTGGGTCGAGGGGAAGAAATTTCTGCTCGTGCCTTACCACATGATCAACGCCAAGAACATGGAAACGGCGATCTTCAAAGGCTACGTCGATTACGTTTCCGAACTGCACCCCACTGCACCGTTTCCCGGTGTCTTCCTGGCGGACGAAATCTTTGAGAACGCTCGGCAGCATCGGTCCAGCCTTGGCGATGACAAGTTTTTTGCCGAATTGAATAAGGGAAAAACAGGTGGCAGCAGGCCGGTGGGTGGCGGAACTGAAGGCGGCAAGACACGCTTCGGAAAAATGAAGCAGGCTAAACTTGCTTCTGACGGTTGGGATGCTGCCAGTTTTGAAGAAGCATTGGAAGCCGACCCCGGAAGCAATGAACGATCTCTGCTTGTTGGGGATTTGGTGAAGAATCTCTTCCCGGCATTTCGAGGCATCGCTCATGCCAAGGACGAAGCCTACGTCGAACTAGATGAAGGTCTGGGCATTCTGAGTGCCCACGCTCAATCACTAGGATACGATGGGCTGATTCTGTTTCTTGACGAGTTGATTCTGTGGCTGGCGACAAACACTGGTAACACCACGTTCGTCGCCCGCATTTTCATCAAGTTGGATGCGCGCACCCGCAGGGAGAGATGTTTTACTCCCTTATCACTCTCCTTCGCAGAATGCGTCTCCCCTGAATCTACTTCTCTGTCTTCTTCCCTGTGTTTGCGTTACGCGGCTGCCTGCGGACATACGAGCCGAGGATGCCAACCGAATTTTCGGGGACGCGGGACGAGAAATACGCCGCCACGGCGACTTGTGTGAGCTATGTTCCGGGCTGGGCGAGGCGGACAGTCGTGGGAGGCCTCAATAAAAATGCCCGAATCGCTTTCGCAGAGCGATTCGGGCGGATCCGACGGGAGCAAGACCTCCCATGGAA